>CAJXMY010000196.1 GCA_913056435.1 uncultured Hyphomonadaceae bacterium
GGGGTCCCAATCAAGCTAAGCCCGACATAGAAGGCCAGCGATCCGATCAGGAAATACGTGAAATTGAAGCTGAGACTGTTGGTTTCATAGAGTTGCCACATGATGATGTAAGTGACGCCGGTTATGATGGCCCCGATGAAAATATAAGGTTTGCGTCGGCCCCAACTTGATTTTGTGTTGTCCGTGATGAAACCCATGATTGGGTCAAGGATGGCGTCCAGCAAGCGTGGCAAGAAAAAAAGCAGTCCCCACAGAAGCGGCGGAAAGCCCAGCCCCTGGACAAGAACAACCATAAAAATTCCCAGCGCGGCCGGAAACATTTGGTTCCCCAGCATCCCAGCACCGTATGCGATTTTCTCAATCAACGGCACACGACTTTGTCGCCTTGTGTCTTGCATTTCCATCCCCTGAATTATGTTGGGACTACCTCTCGTACATAACCAGAAATTCGGCAAGCACTTCCAACCTCGGGGAGAAATTGAAATTGACAGCGCTCGTCAAACGCGCTCTCAGTTCAGCCAGAAAAGCAATTCACCACGTGACGTTCAAACCGTCCCTAAAGTTCCAAAAACAAATGGGACGATGAAACATCTGCATATTTCTTCCGCTGCAAAAATACTCTACAGGCGCGAAGAAACGAAGACCGCAAAGGGCCTAGATTCCATGCTGACCACGACAGGAACCGATCTTGGATCGGACGACACGGAAGCACGTATAACCGCTTTGCTGTCTGAGATGACGCTTGAGGAAAAAGTGGGTCAGCTTACCCAGTTTACGGGCTTTTATGATGTCACGGGTCCGCCGCCACCCGGAGAACGCGAGGCCCAGAAACATGATCTTCTGAATCGCGGCATCATTGGCTCCATGCTGAATGTTATCGGCCATGATGAAGTTCGGGCGTTTCAGTCCTTCGCCGTGGAAAATTCTCGTCTGGGCATTCCAATGATGTTTGCATATGACGTCATACACGGACACAAAACCATGTTCCCAATTCCGCTTGCAGAAGCCGCGAGCTGGGACCTCGGCCTGATTGAAAAAGGCGCCCGGGTGGCAGCTGTCGAAGCCGCAGCACAAGGCCTGAACTGGACCTTCGCCCCCATGATCGACGTCACCCGTGACGCGCGCTGGGGACGCGTCATGGAGGGCGCCGGTGAGGACCCCTATCTTGGCGCTGTCATTGCGCAGGCCCGTGTCAATGGGTTCCAGGGAGAGGATCTTGGCCGAACCGACACGATCCTTGCCACCGTCAAACATTTCGCGGGCTATGGCTTCGCGGAGGCCGGTAAGGAGTACAATACCGCGGAGGTGAGTCAGGTGACTCTCTTCAATACCATTCTCCAGCCATTCCGGGATGTGCTGGAGAAAACCAATCCGCGTTCCGTGATGAACGCCTTCAATACCATTAACGGGGTCCCGGCAACAGGTGACAAGGACCTTCAACGAGGCCTGTTGAAAGGCGAGTGGGCGTTCGACGGCGTGGTGGTTTCGGATTGGGGATCCGCCATCGAAATGGTGCAGCACGGTTTTGTCGGGGACGCGCGAGAGGCCGCGCAGGTCGCCATCACGGCAGGCTCGGATGTCGACATGGAATCCTATGTCTATCTCGATCATCTGGAAGAGTTGGTTCAGTCCGGTGAGGTCGATTTGGCGCTGGTCGACGACGCCGTTCGGCGTGTCCTGAGGACAAAATTCGAGCTGGGTCTTTTTGAGGACCCTTACCGTTATCTGGACAAAGAGCGTGAGGCCGAAACACTGATGTGCGAAGCTCATCTGTCCGCATCGGAAGAGATCGCTCGCAAGTCGATTGTGCTGCTGAAGAATGACCACGGCGCGTTGCCGCTCAAACCCGAAGAGAAGGTGGCCCTGATTGGCGCGCTGGCCGCGGACAAGGACGCGCCGCTGGGGAACTGGCGCGCGCACGCCGACCCGCACTCGGCAATGTCTGTCTTAGAAGGCTTTCAGGAAGCAAATCTGAATTTTGAATATGCTCATGGCGTCCACGTGCAGTGGGGAGATGCCGGATTTGAATACCCGGTCCATGTCAACACTGACAATTGGGATGGTTTTGACGAGGCTGTAGAAGCTGCGCGCGTAGCGGAGAAAGTCGTGCTCGTTCTGGGGGAAACGGCACGGCAGACCGGCGAAGGACGAAGCCGCGTCGACCTGGGCTTTCCCGGATTGCAGCAGCAACTTCTCGAAGCCATCCATGCGGTGAATCCCAATATCGTTCTCGTGGTGATGAGCGGACGTCCGTTGGTTCTGTCATGGGCCGACGCGCATGTACCCGCCATCGTCCAGGTATGGCATCTCGGGCATCGTGCTGGACGTGCGATCACGGACGTTCTGACCGGGAAAGAGAACCCCAGTGGGAAACTTCCCATGAGCTTCCCCCGGTCCGTGGGACAGCTGCCACTCTTCTACAACCATCTCAATACGGGACGCCCCGGCCCGAAGGATACGGTGGTCTGGGCCGGATATAACGATGTCGACAACAGCGCGCTCTATCCCTTTGGGCACGGCTTGAGCTACTCACGGTTCGACTACTCCAATTTATCCGTGGAATTTGTCTCAGACAGCGTTCAGGTCACGGTCAGCGTGCAGAATGTTGAAGGACCGCCCGGCGAAGAAGTCGTGCAGGTCTACATCCATGACCGGGTGGCCAGCATTGCCAGGCCGGTAAAGGAGCTCAAAGGGTTCCGGAAAATTCATCTGGACAGCGGCGAACTTCAGGTTCTGGTCTTCGAGCTGCAGGCGCAGGATCTGGGCTTTTACAAAGCGGACGGCACCTTCACGGTCGAGGCCGGCGATTTTGACATTCATGTTGGCGGGTCCTCGCAAACCCACACATCCGGCCATATTCGTCTGACAAAGGACAATATACGCGACTTGAGGAAGGCTTAAACGTCCGCCGGTCGCCGCGGGGCCATTGCCGAAGCGGCGCGCCAGCTCAAAGTGCGAAACTGAGCCGAAAACGCACCTCAAGATCTGCGGCGGCATCACTCAATCCGGTCAGGGCATTGATTCGATACGACGCTCTTTCGGTCAGGGCGCCCTTCAGGACGCCCCCGACGGAATGGCTCTGTGTGTGAAACGAGGCAAGGGTCCCGTTGGTGCTGAAGCGGTTAAACGTCTGCACACCGGTTCGAACTCCGGGGGCCAGTGCCCACGTCGCTTCGGCGCGTGTCTCGAAGCCCAACCCGTCGCGGCGACCCCTCCCAAAATCCTCAGTGACCAGTCCAATCAGGCGAAGCTCGGCCCCCGACATCGTCCGCCACCGGTTGAGCCACGCCAGGCGGAGACGGGCGGGACCATCATTGCCATCCGGAATGAAAGCGCGGACCTGGATCGCACTGTCCCATCCCGCCTGGTCATCGGCAACTTGATGCATCACTTCCAGAGCCAGCCGCCGGTACCGGGGCGCCCCCCCGCGATCATTGTAAAAGGCCAGGGCACTGATCCGTACCGAGTCAGAGACCGCCAGGCGATAATCCAGCCGCTGGGCAAAAGCGTCATGGCCATCCTCAAGGGCGTACGCCCCCGCAACCCCTATGGACGCCCCCGGTCTTACGACCGGACTCGCCACTGTGCCCGTGCTCTGGGCCACCGCGTCGACATGGGCGATGGCCGCCAAGGTCACGATCAGGCGGCCAAAATGCCTCAGAAGCCCCAGCCTCATGCCCTGATCCATCCCTGTCTGTCGCGGCCTGTCGGGCGGCGATGTGAACCGGTTGACCCGGACCCTAGTCTGCCAGTGTCCAGGCCGGCACGCCACGGCCAGGCGTGAAGGGGGCGCCGCGCGCCGCCAGCACATCTTCCAGAGCCTCGAGGTCGGCCTCCACTTCACGCATGGCAGCCAGAGCCTGATCGAGTTCAATCTTCGCGACCGCCAAACCGTCCCGGGCCGACCCGGTTGGTGGCGCCTGGGTCTGCCATCCCCAGCTGCGGATCTGCGACACTCTCGACCGAACCCCCCAAGGCGCAGGTTCATTTCGGCTCTCAATGGTCTGGTCACCGGTCAACACCACGTCAATGTCATCCAATCTGGCTTCAAGGTCCTGGACCTCAGCCCGCAGGGCGGCATTCGGCGCCTCAACGGCCTCCAGACCAAGCTTCATGTGCTGCAGGCGATTGCGAAAGTCCGCCGCCGTCTCGGTGGCTCCGGCAACGACACGGTACAGCGTTGCCGTATCCTGCTGGAAAGCCAGCAGAGCGGGACGGTCAGGACTCGCTTCAGGCGACCCATGCAGCGGTTTCAACGTGAAAGGCTGAGGCTCTGCCAGCGTCGACACCACACCATTGACCCGCTTGGCCAGCGTCACGGTATAGTCGCCCGGCAGGACGAGCGGTCCGACGCCCGGGCTCCGGAAGGGTGACGCTGGAGGTGGCGTGAG
>CAJXMY010000197.1 GCA_913056435.1 uncultured Hyphomonadaceae bacterium
CTCCTCTCAAGTTTTGTAGAACGCGCACAGCTCTCCGCGCTCCTTCTCAATCGCCTCGCCGATGGGCGAATTGATGCCGCAGGGATTAAAGCCCTGATGTCATGACCCCAAGGTTCCGCATGCGCCCGGCCCGGCTGGCCGACCTCGACGCCTTCCTGCAGATGGCGGAGGAGTCTGGCCCGGGTTTCACCTCACTTCCAGTCGATGGGGACCTTCTGACCACGCGCCTTCGCATGTCGGTTGAAGCCTTCGGCGAGACATCAAAACAGACCGACTACGCCCAATATCTCATGATGCTGGAGGATATTGAGACGGGAGAGGTCGGTGGGTGCAGCGCTGTGAAAGCGGGCATTGGCGTTAAGACACCTTTTTTCAATTACCGCATCATCACGCTCGCGCAGGTCAGCCGTGAGGTGGGGCGACAGTTCAACCTTGATGCCCTGACTCTCACAAATGAGCTGATTGGCTATACAGAGGTTGGAACACTTTTCATTCGGGAAAAGTTTCGGGGGCAGGGGGCCGGGGGCCTCGTGGCTCAAGCGCGCTACATGCTGATGAAGACCGCACCAGACCGGTTCGGTGAGAATGTCCTGGCTGAGCTCCGGGGGGTTGTCGATCATGATGGGCGGGCCCCATTTTGGGATCATCTTGGAGCTCACTTTTTCCGGATGTCTTTCGCCGAGGCGGACCGCCTTTCCGCAACGACCGATCAACAGTTCATACTCGATCTCATGCCGAAATACCCGATCTATGTCGACCTCCTGCCACCCGAGGCTCGAGAGGTCATCGGGCGTTGTCACGCTGATGGTGTCCCCGCACTGAAGATGCTGGAACGCGAAGGCTTCAGTTTTGAACGAGTGGTCGACATTTTTGATGGCGGTCCCATTGTCGAAGCGAAACGCGATATGATCCGGACGGTTCGGCAGACCCGAAAGGTAAAGGTTGATGTGGGTGATGCAGAGGGGCAGCGCGGTTTGATTGCCACGACCGAATTGCATCATTTTGCGGTGACAGATCTGGTGGGGGCGTTTGGTGCAGGTGACACCTCCGTCGGACCGAAAGAGCTTCTTGAGACCCTGGGCCTCAAGCCGGGAGATGCGGCTTTGGTCTGGGTCAGGAGTGATCAGAAATGAGGCATGGCGCTTTTATCGACGGCCAATGGCAGGCCGGAAAAGACACTTGGTATGAAAAGACATGCCCGGCCACCGGCGCAACCGTCTGGGAAGGGCAGGCGGCGGATCGGGAACAGGTCGGCGCGGCCATTTCATCGGCGCAGCGAGCTGGCCGGACCTGGGGCACGCTTCCGCTGTCTGAACGTCGGACCATAATTGAGGCCTATGGCGCGGCTCTCGGCGCGCGCGTCGACCAGATCGCTGAAGCGATCAGTCGGGATATGGGCAAGCCGTTGTGGGAGTCCCGTGCAGAAGCCGCGACCATGCAGGCTAAGATTGCGGTGTCGATCCGGGCGCAGGCCGAACGCGCCGGGAACCGGTCCGGGGATGCGGACTTTGGGACACTCCAGCTAACTCATCGCCCACATGGTGTTATGGCTGTTCTGGGGCCGTTTAACTTCCCCGGCCATTTGCCCAACGGACATATTGTTCCCGCTCTGCTGGCTGGGAATACGTGCGTCCTCAAGCCATCTGAACTCGCACCGACTGTTGCTGAGGTTATGATTGAAGCTTTTCAGGACGCTGGCCTGCCACCGGGCGTGGTCAATGTCGTTCAAGGGGGACGCACCGTCGGGACGGCTTTGTTGGAAGGGGAGATCAATGGCGTTCTGTTTACTGGATCTGCATCAACGGGACTGGCTATTCATCGCATGTTTGCCGGACGGCCGGACGTCATTCTCGCACTTGAACTCGGCGGTAATAACCCGCTGATCCTCTGGAGCCCGGCGGACATCGATGCCGCTGCAGATATTGCGGCTCAGTCTGCTTTCCTGACCACTGGACAGAGGTGTTCCTGTGCCCGACGGATCATCCTGCCAAAGGGGAGGTGGGGTGATCAGGTTGTCGATGCCATTGCTGATCGGGCAAGAGAACTCCGAATTGGAGCTTGGGATGAAGACGACGTCTTTATGGGCCCATTGGTGTCCTCGGAAGCGGCGGAGAATGCCGTGGCATTCCAGATGGCTCTGGCCAGATCGGGCGGACGGGTGGTCCGGCGTTTGAAACGTATGGCGAGAGGAGACGCTTTTGTCACTGCCGGGGTGATAGATGTCAGTGAGGCCCGTTCGGTCCCCGACGAGGAACTCTTTGGCCCGTTCCTTCAGATTTATCGGGTCGACGACTTTGATACGGCGCTCGTGCGGGCCAACGATACCCGGTATGGTCTGGCGGGTGGTCTGGTTTGTGATGATGAGGAGTTGTGGGAGCGTGCCCAGCAAAACATGCGTGTCGGGATCCTCAATCGAAACCGCCCAACGGTTGGGGCCAGCGGCAGCTTTCCATTTGGTGGTCCGGGCCTGTCCGGGAACTTTCGGCCCGGTGCCTTTTATGCCGCGGATTACTGTGCCTGGCCACAGGCCAGCCAGATCCGCTCCAAGGCGGGGCGACTGTCTGCGGTTGGGTTCCCGAAATAGGCACCCCGGCGGTTGGCAACTGGCATTATAGAAGGACGTGGAATCGGCATGCCTGATGGTTCTCTGGAGGTCAATTTCGACGGACTGATTGGCCCCAGCCATAATTATGGCGGGTTGTCATACGGCAATCTCGCTAGCCAGCGGAACGAGGGAGCGGTGGCCAACCCCCGTGATGCGGCGCTTCAAGGTCTGGAGAAGATGCGGCAGATGGTGAAATGGGGTCTTGTGCAGGGCGTCCTGCCCCCCTTGGCCCGGCCGTCCTTCGATTTTCTGTCGGGTGTTGGGTTCACGGGGGCCGATCAGGTTATGATCGAAACGGCGGCAAAGCAGGCTCCGGGACTTCTGAAAGCGGCCTACAGTGCCAGCGGGATGTGGGCCGCCAATGCGGCGACGGTGTCGCCATCGGCGGATACAGCGGATGGTCGGCTGCATTTTACACCAGCGAACCTGTCAACCATGCTGCATCGGAGCCTCGAACCCCCTGAAACGACGGCGAGCCTCCTTGCCATTTTTGGGACCGATGATCATTTCGCGGTACACCAGGCCCTGCCCGGCCATTCCTGTCTTAGCGACGAGGGCGCCGCCAACCATGTCCGGTTGTGCAGACGCCATGGAGAATCTGGTGTCGGCCTGTTTGTGTTTGGCGCGGAAGTGTCCAAGCCGGCAGAAGGGGGGGGCTTTCCGGCGCGGCAGACACGCCTGGCCTCAGAGAGTGTGGCCCGGACCCACGGCCTGGAGCCAGACCGAACCGTATTTGCTCGCCAGTCGGTTCGGGCGATCGAAGCGGGGGCATTTCACAATGATGTGGTTTGCGTCGGCTGTCTGAGCACACTGTTTTTTCACGAGTATGCATTTGAGAACGTAGAGACGACACTCGCGGACCTCTACCGCGCGGCGGAAGGCCGCTTCGACCTGCAGCCGGTGATGGTGGAAAACGCCGAGGTTTCGCTCCAGGACGCGATGACTTCTTATCTGTTCAACTCGCAGCTGCTGGCTGTTCCAGGTGAAGAGCGTCTGCTCCTGTTGGCCCCCTTGGAGGTGCAGGCGACGCCAGCGACGCGAGCCTATTGCGAACGTCTGGTCGCGTCGAACGGTCCAATTGGGCGTGTAGAGTATACTGATGTTCGCCAATCCATGAGAAATGGGGGTGGCCCCGCATGCTTGAGACTGCGGGTGGTGATGACGGTGGAGGAACGCGCGGCATGTCATTCCAGCGTTCTTCTGGATGAGGCGCGTATCGACCGGCTGCAGGATGTAGTCCGCAGGACCTACAGAGACAGGGTGGCTCTAACCGATCTGGCTGATATTCACTTCGCCAATGAATGCCTCGTGGCCCGCGAAGCGGTTCTCGATGTACTCGATCTGACGGAGTTGCTGTAATGGCGGTTTTCCCTTTTCATCTCCAAGCCCGGGATGGGAACGCCCGGGCAGGGCGGCTGGTTACGCCTCGGGGAGAGATCCGGACCCCGGCCTTCATGCCCGTAGGAACAGTGGGGTCGGTGAAGGCTTTGACCATGGAACAGGTCGAATCCACCGGCGCCGATATAATACTGGGAAATACCTATCATCTGATGCTTCGGCCCGGGGCCGAGCGGATTAAACGGCTGGGAGGGCTTCATTCTTTTTCGAGATGGTCAAAACCGATCCTGACCGACAGCGGTGGGTTTCAGGTCTGGTCCTTGAGTCAGTTGAGGAAAATGGATCCGGACGGCGTTACCTTCCGAAGCCATATTGACGGGTCAGAGCATCGTCTGACGCCGGCCCGTTCGATTGAAATTCAGGCGGATCTTCTCGCTGCAGATATTTC
>CAJXMY010000198.1 GCA_913056435.1 uncultured Hyphomonadaceae bacterium
CCCTGCCACATCCATGACTGGACGCAGCCCCCCCCTTCTGGCGAGATCCGGACCTCTGCGGCGCCTTTCTTCAGCTTGATCATGATCCCTGCCCTCCAAAGACCGTGGCCAGGGCCCGGAAGTCGCCCTGAGTCAGGGTTTCGGCCCGGGCGGTGGGGTCGATCCCGGCGGCGTCGAGCCAGTGTTCGGGATTGAGGTCGGCTGTTTTGGCCAGGGCCTTCAGAGCGGACCGAAGCATTTTTCGCCTTTGGCCGAACGCGGCCGCCGCGACGGTTTCCAGAGCGGCGAGATTCGGAAATCGCTCGGCGTCTGGAAGGGGGTGCAACACCGCTACGGCGCTTTCCACCTTTGGCGGTGGTCGGAAAGCGCCCGGCGGCAGAGTGAAGGCGATGTGGGCTCTGACCGTCGCGCCTGCGAGGACCGCGAGGCGACCATAATGGCGGCTGCCGGGTGAGGCACAGATCCGTTCGGCGACCTCTTTCTGGAACATCAGGGCCATGGCACCCCGCCAGGGCCCGGCTTTCAGCCAGTCGACCAGCAGTGGCGTACCGACATTGTAGGGCAGGTTCGCCACGACCATGGCGGGCGCACGGCCGCCAGACCGGTGCAGGCAGCCTTCCCAGTCGACTTTTCGGGCATCTCCGGCATGGACAGCCAGCCGGCCGCTCCGGGCTTCGGGCCAGACCCGCAGCGCCTCGGCGAAGCGGGGGTCGGCCTCGATGGCGATGACCTGCGCGGCATCGGCGTCTAGCAGGGCGCGGGTCAGGCCACCGGGGCCGGGGCCAATCTCGAACACGGTGCGTCCCGCGACGGGCCCCGCCGCCAGAGCCGTGCGGGACAGAATATCCGGATCAAAGAGAAAATGCTGACCCAGAGCCTTGCGGGCAGGGGCCTGTGTCAGCTCTGGGCGCTCAGACATGGGCCAGCGCCCGGTTAACCGCCAATTGCCCGGCCAGCCGGATGGCCGCGATCAGGCTGTCCGCCCGGCAGTGGCCCCCACCGGCCGCCTCGTAGGCCGTACCATGGTCAGGACTGGTGCGGATGATCGGCAAACCCAGCGTGGTATTGACCCCGCCCCAGAGGTCGAGCGTTTTGACCGGGATCAGGCCCTGATCATGGGTCATCGCGATCACGGCGTCGAACTGGCCGCTCAGGGCGTCATGAAAGACGGTGTCGGCAGGCCGGGCATCGCTGATGTGATAGCCGCTCTGGCGAAGCGCCTCGGCCGCGGGATTGATCAGCTCGATTTCTTCCCGGCCAAGGCTTCCACGCTCGCCGGCATGGGGGTTCAGCCCGGCAAAGGCCAGACGGGGACGGGACAGGGCGAAATCGCGTTTCAGGGCATCGCCAACGATGCGGGCAATCTGGATGAGCCTCGGGGTCGAGATCAGATCGGGAACCGCCTTCAACGGCACGTGTATGGTGGCCAGGGCCACTTTCAGGCCACCGCCGACCAGCATCATCACCGGGGTCGGCGGGGCCACGCCCCCGGCACAGAGGGTGGCTAGAAATTCCGTATGCCCGGGATGGTCGAATCCGGCCTGATAGAGCTGGATCTTCGAGATGGGATTGGTGATCAGGCCTGCAGCCTCACCCGACAGACAGAAGGCCGTGGCGGTCCGGATGCTGTCAATGACGGCGCCGGCGTGCGCCGGCTCCGGCGACCCGGCCCGGACCGGGGCCCCAAGCGGGGTCTTCAAGGGCAGGACGGGCAGGCCCCCGGAGAAGGCATCGGCCGCTTCAGCGGGATCGGAAATGACAGCCACAGGGCAGAACGCTGTGTAGAGGTCCGGCTCAGCGATGACGAAAAAGGGGGGTGTTTCCGTGTCCCGGAGGGCCGTCCATGCCGCGGCCGTTATGCTGGGGGGGCACCCGGCCGGATCGCCCATGGACAGGACAAGAGGGCGGGCCAGAGACGACACTTATCGTGTGATGATCGTCGCTTCCCGACGCAGGTTGCGAAGGGATCTGTCGGAAACCAGATTCAGCTGTCTCGAATAGAGCTGATCTTCGATCTGGTCTGGACGCGGCAAATCTTCGACGCCATCGGTCCGGTCGCAGACATACATGACGGCCAGTCCGCCGGACTGTGCGAAGATGTCCGTATGCCCGCCCACCGGGGTGGCCATGATCCGTTCCTGGCCCTCAGGGCCAAGCTGGCTCACATTCAGATCTTCCAGAACGGTGGCCCGTAAATTGGTATTGGCGCCGGCCACGGAGTCGATGTCGGCGCAGGACTCGATCTGGTCGAGGGCGCCCTGAAGATCGCTCTCGGAGCCATCCTCTGCAATCAGACGGGTGAGATTGACAAGAGAGGTCTGTTCGACCGGATCCCGCCGGGCCCGGACGAGCATCAGATAAACGCCATCATCCACGGTGATCGGGACTGGCATGCCGGCACCTTCATAGGCCCCGATGACCTCTGCGCGGGCCGGATCCAGATCATCCAGAGTGACCCAGCCCATATCGCCCCCGGTGGCTGCCGTCGGAGCCGAGGAGAACCGCTGGGCGGCCAGCTCGAACGGGGCACCGGCCTCGATTTGCTGCTTGATGGACTGGGCGGCCTGATAGGCCTGCGCCCGGTCGGTGCGGTCGGGGGCAAACAGAAAGATTTCGCCCAGCTGATACTGGCGCGTCTGCGAGGCGGCCCGGAGCTGGTCGAGGCGGTCATTGATCTGGTTCTCCGAAATCCGGATCCGCGAGCCGTAGAGCCCGCCCATGATGCGGCGCCAGGCAATGTCCGCCCGCGTCTGGTCCTGCAGGCTTTCGGGGCTGATCCCTGCTTGCGCCAGGCTCTGGAACAGTGCCTCCCGGGTCAGCCCCGATTGACGGGCAAGATTGTCGAGGCTGTTGGCGATATCGTCATCGCTCACCTCCACTTCATACTCCGCCGCTTCCTGGAGCTGCAGCTTCTCATTGATCAGCTGATCCAGCGCCTGCGAGGTGAGCTGCTGGACCTGTTCCTGCGTGGGTTCCTGACCTCCGAGGCTGAGCAGAAGCATGCGGGAACGCTGGCGAACGTCGGTGAAGGAAATGGGATCATCATTCACGATCGCGACGATTCCTTCGATCTGCTGCGTTTCCTGTGCATGGACCGGAACGGTCACTGCAAAGGCCACGAACAGGGCCAGGAGGCTGTGGAGTGGACGTTTCATTCAATGCTCCCGCGTCGCGTTCTGCCGCCGCATGCTCGATTTGCCCGAACCATATCGCGACGGCAGAAAGGCGCAATATTTCGGGCTGCGTCAGCTGCTTTTCTTACCGAAATTTCAGGACCGGGTCTCTGGTCCGAAGTCCCCTAATGTCTTGAGAGAAAATCGGAATTTGAGAGAGTCATTGGCGCCGAGGGTTCTGTCGATGGCTTCGGAGCGCTCGAAGGTGATTTCAAAACGCGAACAATCGTCCTCATAGGCCAGTCCGAAGACATGGCGCAGGTCCCGCCCTGATTGACGTTCGCTGCCGATAAAGCGACCGGAAATATCGCGCTGGCGGCCATATACAAAAAAGACTTCATCCGTGAGCTGGACCTGGCCGGTAATGGCGACGCCTTCATCATCAAGCCCGTTCGCCGTGATATCGCTGCTGATCCGGTAATAGCGGAGTTGCCCCTGAAGGCGCCACCAGTCGGTGGTCAGGCTCGCATCGACACGGTTGACCGACAGGTCCTCCGGATCCAGCCGAAAACGTGTTTCGAGGGATAACGGGGCGCCGAAATCGGCATTGAGGCTGCCGACCCAGTCTGAGGAGGTGCCCCCCAGATTGCTGGCCTGACTAAAGGCGGGGTCTGCCTCATTCCGCCACCGCCGACCGCCCGCGGCCTGCAGGCTCACGCCATTCTTCCACCGCGCCGTCGCGGAGATCCCGGCGGACAGTCTCTGTCCCCCCTCGTAGAGATCGAAACCGGCGGCACCATTTGCATCAAACAGCGACGTCTCATCAAATTCGTAGAAGCGGCTGTCTTCTACCGGAATGTCGTCGGAGTTCGGAGAGGCCGAGCCAACGCCCACCATCACGGTCGGTTCGATGATCAGGTCGAAGCGGGGACCGGGCCGGATCAGGGGATAGGACAGGCTCGTTCCGGCCGTGTAGACGCCGCGGCTGAAACTGTCCTGGCCGCTCGCCGTGCCGTTCAGGGCATAATAATCAAACCGGCCCTCCGCAAAGGGAGAGAGGACAACGCCGCCCGGCAGAATTTGCGTTCTGGACCAGTCGGCGCCAAGAGAGGCCCGATGGGTGTCAACGCCCCGGGCCCGGTTCAGGAACGCTGTGGACCCATGAAGCCGGGCAAATCCATATCGGCCCAGATCGAGATTTCTTTCCGCATACAGAAAAGGGAGGGCGGAGGGAAACGTATCATCTTCGTCATTTTCCCGCAGACCTTCC
>CAJXMY010000199.1 GCA_913056435.1 uncultured Hyphomonadaceae bacterium
GACTGGCAACTACAAGGAAGATCAGGTCCACCTGCCAGCCCTGCTAGAACGTCTCGGTGACCCGGCCGGAACGGGCCTGTCACGTTCCGGCGACGAGGGTGTGATCCCATGATCGAAGCCTCCCGCCTTGCCATCGATCCCCTGATCGGCCTGCCTGTCCTGACGGGCTTCACCGTGATTGCAGCCCTCGCATGGCTCGCCTATGCGATTCTTGGAGGAAAGGCGTGGCTTGGACGGGCTGTTTTGCTTTGCCTGGCGCTGACCGCCGTCCTGAACCCATCTCTGGTCGACGAGGACCGCGAGCCACTCCCATCCGTTGTCGCGCTGGTTCTGGACCGGTCAGACAGCATGAGCTTTGGTGACCGTGCGGATATCGCCCAGGAAGTCTTTGACGCTTTACAACAGGACCTCGCAACCCGCGAAGCGCTCGAGGTGCGGGTGACCGAAGTCCCGGCCAGCGCGGATGGCACTCACCTGCTTGGCGCCCTGCAGGGGCTGATGGCAGACGTCCCCCGGGATCAAATTGCGGGTTCGATCCTCATTACCGATGGGCAAGTCCATGACGCACCCGACGATGTCAGCCTGATGGCTGAGCTGGGTCCGGTCCATACCCTACTGACAGGGGACACCCGTGCCGGCGACCGCCGGATTTCATTGGTCGACACTCCGGATTTCGGGATCGTCGGTGAGACGAATGTGTTTCGGGTCCGGGTCGACGACCCGGATGGCGGACGAACCGCAATCAGCGTGGCTGTGAATGGTGGGCGCGAGGAATTTGTCTTCGTCGACGCCGGCACAGAAGCCGAGATCCCTATCCAGATCGAGCGCCGGGGCGACAATATCGTGGTGTTTGAAACCCCCGCTGGTCGGCAGGAGTTGACCCTGACCAATAACCGGTCGGCCGCAACCATTTCAGGGATCCGCGATGGTCTGCGTGTGCTCCTGGTGACCGGGCGTCCCAACACAGCCGGGCGAGTGTGGCGGGACCTTCTGAAGTCTGACCCTTCCGTCGACCTCGTTCACTTCACCATTTTGCGTCCTCCCTACAAGCAGGACCTGACCCCGCTGGAGGAAATGGCCCTGATCGCTTTTCCGACGGAGGAATTATTTGAGGAGAAACTGGACAGCTTCGACCTCGTCATCTTCGATCAGTATGAACGCCGGGGTGTGATCACCATGGCCTATCTGTCAGGAGTAGCCGCCTATGTGGCCAATGGCGGAGCCCTGCTGATCGTGGCCGGTGAGGATTTTTCGGGGCCTGCCAGTCTGGCCCGGACACCTCTGGCCGGAGTCCTTCCTGCCCTTCCCTCCGGAGAGATCAGGACAGGGCCGCTGGTCCCGGAGATTTCGGATGCAGGGCAAAGACACACGGTCACACAGGGACTCGATGCGACGGGCTGGGGCCGCTGGTTACGCTATGTCGAGGCCGTTGCGGACACCGGAGATGTCCTGCTTCAGACCCCGCAGGGCGCACCCCTTCTGGCCGTTGACCGGGTGGGAGACGGCCGGGTCGGCCTGTTGCTGTCGGACCAGATCTGGCTCTGGGCTCGCGGGTATGATGGAGGCGGACCGTTTGCCGACCTGATCAGACGGCTGGTGCACTGGCTGATGAAAGAGCCTGAACTTGACGAGCGCCGGCTGGAGCTCATCGCAGGCGGTGACACGCTCCAGGCCCGTCTGCGGACACTGGCCACCCGCGCGCCGCCGCTGTCCATCGAAACCCCGCAGGGCGCCTTTCTCGAACCTCTTTGGCAGGAACAACGTCCCGGTACCTTTGTCGCGGAAGTCCCGGTTGACCAGCTGGGGCTGTACCGGGCGCGCGCCGGGGGGCTTGAAACCGTCACGTTGAACGGCCCCGCAAATCCAATCGAATACGCCGAACTCGCGGTTTCCCCGGACCGGCTCAAACCTCTTGCAGACGCCACAGGTGGCGGGGTGTACATGGTCCAGTCTCTGGCAGACCTGCCGGAACTCAAGTCAGTCAGCCGACGGGCGCGCACGGACGGCGTCGGCTGGCTGGGCCTTCGCGACCGTGGCGCTTACGTCGTCCGCCGGTCAGAAAGCCTCCCGCTCATGCCGGGTTTGGGAGGGATGATCATGGCGATCCTCGGGCTTATCTGGATCTGGCGGCGAGAGGGACAATAGGCCCGCGGGGTGGGTCAGAATGCTTGACGCCGTGACGGCGGACGCCGCGCAAGACCGGACGGGCTGTCAATTTTTGCATCCAGGAGCTGCATCAGAATCCGGTCTGGATCCTGCGGACCTGGCAACCGGATCTGCCCAGCCAGTACCGGCTGGAACCCCAGAGGACGAAAGTAGACTGGGGACCCGACAATCAGCGCCAGTTGCCAGCTCTGCTCCCGGCAAGCCTCAAGCGCCTTATGGACCAAATCATGCCCGAGGCCCTGGCCCCGATAATCCTGATCGACGGCCAGCGGCCCAACAAACACAGAGCGCACCGGCGAGTCACCAATCTCCACAGGCCAGATCCGACAGGCCCCTACCACCTCGCCTTCATGCAGGGCCACCCGGTTGCACTGGGGGAGTGACTGCGATCCCTCACGCAGCCGTTCTGCTGTCTTGGCAAAGTGGCCGGGTCCGAAGGTCCGATCATACAGCGCCTCGATAGCGACGGCATGTTGCGCAGGATTTTCAGACCGTATGTCAATCATGGCGGCCACTTAGCTGACCGCACCGAAATTGCAACAAGTCCTCAGGACCAGGACTGCAACTGCTGTCGCAGCTGTTCGATAAACCGGTGCGGTTGATCAAGCATCACATGATGCTGGGCCCCCTCAATGGAGTGCATCTCCATATCCCGACGCAAGGTTGCCAGATAGCTCCACGCCCGGTCGGTGACGAGCACCGACTCCGCCCCCCGCATCAGGCTAAGGCGGCAGCTGGTCTTTTTCAGAAGGGTTTCCACATCAACATCGGCATCAAACCGCCGCCAGATGAAGGGATCAAATTTCCAGGTCCATCCGGTTTGGCCCTCAAGGTCGACCTCTTTGAGGCTGTGGCGGCCAATATAATCCACAATGAAGTCATTTTCGCAGGGTTGCGCCGGGGCCAGTCGGAACCGCGCCAACGCCATGTCGAAACGTGGATAAATCCGATTGGGTCGCGTCCGGTCCGGCGGACGCTGATGGCTTTCGCCCGGCGTCACGATATGGGTGTCGATCACGACCAGTCCCGCGAACCGGTCGCCAAAATGGGCCCCCGTCCAGAGCGTGACAAAGCCGCCGAAACTGTGGGCTGCGATGAAGGGTTTCCGTCCGTCGCGAAAGAGACCTGCATCTTCACAGACGGCCAATTGCTCCCGGCCGAAGGTCTCGACGCTGTAAGATGGCCGCGGGTCGCTGTCCCCCATGCCCCCAAAGGTCATGGCGACCACGCAATAGTCCTCTGAGAAAGACGGCGCGATGAAGTCATACCAATGGGCATGGGCTCCGTTGCCATGGACCAGAAGAAGGCCCGGCTTCTCGGGGCTCCCCCAGATCTGATAATGAACTTTCGTACCCTCCACGTCCACAAAACGGGTTTCATAAGGCGTCGTCACCGCCGCATTGAACCATTGCGGCCATGGCGGCCTCTGACCCTTCAGAGCCGCAAGGGGCAACATAGGTGTGTCATGGGGAACCGCCGGTCCATCAACCATGCTGATCCCTCCGTCTGATAATCTTGAAAATGCCGGTCCCTGTCAGCAAGGTCTGATCGTCGGACCAGATCCTGCCATCCACTGTGTGGACGCCGTCCACAGTGGAGATCACCCTGCCCCGTCCCTGGACCCAGCTGCCGTGGCGCGCTCCGGACAGAAAATCACAAACCAGCCGGACCGTGACCCACCAGGTGTCGTCATCTTTCTCTACTGCGGCCCCCCAGACGAGATCTGCAAACGTCATCAGCATGCCGCCATGGGCATTCATCATGCCGTTGGTATGGTGCTCGCCAACTCGGAAAGCCCGCGTCACACACCCCTTCGCCCTTTTTTCGAACAGTGGGCCGATCTGCCGCCCAAAGCCGCGGTGCCAGGGCAGGACCTGAAAACCCTCCGGGACATTGTGGATCTGATTCTGGGTCAGGTCATCGCTCATGGCGGCTTGATGGCGTTACCGCCACAGCGGGGCAAGCCCTCACGCCGGGGGAGCTGTCGCCAGTATCTGCATCAGGATCATGGCCGCATTGGCCGCCATATGAGCCAGAATCGGGACCAAAATTGAGCGGCTAAGTAGGCGCAGACCCGCGAAACCAAGGCCCGTGAAGAACACAACGGCCATCGCCGGCAGGCTGTACTGCATATGCACAAAGGCAAAGCCCAGACTGGA
>CAJXMY010000200.1 GCA_913056435.1 uncultured Hyphomonadaceae bacterium
CGAGGCGGCGTGCGCCGGGCTGTTGGGCGAGCCGGCGGACGCCAGCCATGCGGAGGCTTCCCTGGCGCCGCCACTCGGCCCACACTGCTGCCATGGCATCGGGCACAGACAACCCCTACCGGCTCCTCCCGGCCGTGGACGAGGTCCTGCGGGACCCCGGGGTCGCGCCCCTGGCGCGGGACGTCGGCCGCGCCGTGCTCCGGACCTTCGCCCAGCGGCTGGTCGAGGGCTGGCGCGAGGAGATCCGGGCCGGGGAGCTCGACTCGAGCGGCCTCCAGGCGCGTCTCACCGAGGGCGGCTTGGGCGCCGCGATGGGGGACCTCGTCCAGCGGGATCGGGCCCGCGGCATCCGCCGCGCCGTGAACGTCAGCGGCGTCGTCCTCAACACGGGCCTGGGACGGGCCCCCGTCCACCCCGAGGTCGCGGCCCGCATGGAGGAGGTCGCGGGGTCGTTCTGCGTCCTCGAGGTCGACCGGGTCAGCGGGGAGCGCAACCGGCGGGACGACCGCATCAGCGAGCTCCTCGCCAGACTCGTGGGCTGCGAGGCCGGGATCGCCGTCAACAACAACGCGGGCGCCGCGCTGCTCACCATGCACGCCCTCGCGACCGGGCAGGAGGCGGTCGTCAGCCGCGGGGAGCTGGTCGAGATCGGAGGCTCGTTCCGCGTGCCGGAGGTGATGGCGGCAGCCGGGGTGCGGCTCGTCGAGGTGGGGGCGACCAACCGCACCCGCATCAGCGACTACGAGGCGGCGCTCACCGCCGAGACGGGGCTGCTCATGAAGGTGCACCCCTCGAACTTCCGCGTCGTCGGCTTCACGAGCGAGGTCGATCCGGCCGCCATGGCCGAGCTGGGCCGCCGGCACGAGGTCGCCACCGCCTGGGACCTGGGCTCGGGGCTCATCGAGCTCCCCAGCATGAAGGCCCTGGGAGAGCGGGTCGGGGGCGAGACCGAGGTCGCCGAGGCCGTGG
This sequence comes from uncultured Hyphomonadaceae bacterium, assembly GCA_913056435.1. GTDB lineage: Bacteria > Pseudomonadota > Alphaproteobacteria > Caulobacterales > Hyphomonadaceae > Henriciella. The sequence continues at coordinate 970 of CAJXMY010000200.1, forward strand.
ACAGCGGCGTCGACGTCGTGACGTTCAGCGGGGACAAGCTGCTGGGCGGCCCCCAGGCGGGGGTCGTCGTGGGGCCCGATCTCGTCCTCGGCGTCCTGCTTGCGGTCGAGCAGCAGCCGGATTTGATCATCATGGACATACAGCTGCCGGAGGTCTCGGGCCTCGACATCACGCGCTGGCTCAAGGATGATGAACGCACCTGTCACATTCCGGTCCTCGCGGTCACGGCGTTCGCCATGAGAACAGATGAAATGCTTGTTCGCGAGGCGGGGTGTGAAGGTTATCTGTCCAAGCCGATTCAAGTCCGGTCCTTTCTGGACACCGTGGACCATCTCGTTCAGGGGCGCGCGGCCGCCTGAGGCAGGCTGCGTCATCGCCCGGCCACATCGCATAAAAAAACCGGACCCTCTCGGATCCGGTCTCATAAAGCCCTGAAGCGAGATCTACTTGATCTTGCCTTCCTTGAACTCGACATGCTTGCGCACCACCGGGTCATACTTCCGCTTGACCATTTTCTCGGTCATGTTGCGGGGGTTCTTTTTCGTGACGTAGAAAAAGCCGGTGCCCGCTGTGGAATTCAGGCGAATTTTTATGGTTGCCGGTTTGGCCATGTCACACTGCCTTATATTGGGGCGAAACTTGAAAGCGCGTCTAATGACGCCGTGATGCGCGGAAGTCAAGCACCCAAACTGTGCTCGCACCCTTAAACCAACCGATCCTGCGAATGCCCACCGCGGGTCCAGCGCAGGAAGGGCGGTCCGGGTGGGGGGGCGCCTGTCAGTCTCTGGTCGATCTCATCGAGCATGAACCGGGTCACGCTGGGCAGATCGAGGGCCTTGGCCTCCGTCAGGGTGACCCATTGCAGGTCATGAAGCTCCGCGCCATCCAGTGGCGGACGGTCGTCGATCAGAACCTGTTCGGCCTCGGCCATGAAGAATCGGGCGTCGAACCTCTTCGGGCGGTAGGGTGGGGTGATGGCGCGCCCGATGAAATGCAGGTTCTTGAGGCAGGGGGCGACGTTCATCTCGTAGAGCGGCTGCCAGCCATCCGGCGCGCGCGGCGGAGTCTGGACGGTCTGCCCGATGAGCAGCCCTGTTTCTTCGAAGGTCTCCCGAATGGCAGTGAGGGCGAAGGCCCGGGGCTTGCGGCGGGACTGAAACCTGAGCCGGCGGTCGGTTTCGGCCGTCAGCTCGCTGACTGAAAAGACACGGCTGTCTTGGGGATCGACCCGGCCGCCGGGGAAGACATACTTGTCCGGCATGAAGTCATGGCGCCCGGAGCGCTTGCCCATGAGCACGCGGGGCGCGCTCTGATCACGGCGGACGAGGATCAGCGTCGCCGCATCCCGAGGGCGGGGTGAGGGGCGCCCTGTCAGGATCACTTCGTCATCGCTTTCCCGGTCGAACGCGGTCCGGATCATCTTCGGTTTGGTCATGATCGCCGGCGTCCTTTCGGTTTGCCTCTGTGTCGCGGCCGACCCGTCTGACGGCTGCGGGTCGTTTTCCCGGGGGCCCTGCCGGGACGGGAAGGCCGTGCCGGGCTGAGCATCTCAAACAGAAGCCCGCCTTCCAGAGGCGCGACCTCGTTCAGTCGGACCCGGACCTCCTGCCCCATTTCATAGCGCTTGCCGGAGCGGTCGGCGACCAGGGCGAGGTCGGCCTCGACGAAATTCCAGAACTCCTGTGACAGGGTTCGGGCGGGAAGGAAACCGTCGGCCCCGGTATCGGCCAGTCGGACGAACAGGCCGGCTTTGGTCACACCAGTGATTCGGCCGTCGAATTCCGCGCCGACCTGATCGGCGAGGAACAGGGCCAGATAACGGTCATTGGCGTCGCGCTCGGCCGCCATGGAGCGGCGTTCAGTCATGACCAGATGACTGGCGAGGGTGTCAAGGCCCGCCATGTCCGTGGGTGTGATCCCATCGGGTCCAAGCCCGAGCGCGGTGATCAGGGCCCGATGGACGATGAGGTCGCTGTACCGGCGGATCGGCGAGGTGAAATGGGCATACCGCAACAGGTTCAGCCCAAAATGGCCAATATTGTCAGGGCTATAGATGGCCTGAGCCTGGCTGCGCAGGACGATTTCGGAGACGGCCTCGGCCGAGTCGGTGTCCTCGAAATCGCTCAGAAGACGATTGAACCGATGGGTCTGGGGCACTTCACCCAGAGGCCATTTGACATCCAGCGTGCTGAGGAACTCGGCCAGTGCAGCCATTTTCGCATCGCTTGGCCGGTCATGGATCCGGTAAAGGAGCTTCGCCCCAGTCTTTTCCAGCGTTTCGGCGGCGGCGACATTGGCCTGAATCATCATTTCTTCGACCAGCTTGTGCGCATCATAGCGTGCCTTTGTCCGGATGCCGGTGACCTGACCGTTTTCATCAAGGTCGACGCGGCGTTCAGGCAGATCAAGGGCGAGGGGCGCGCGGTGAGCCCGGGCCTGCTCCAGCGCCCTGTAAGCGCCCCAAAGAGGCCGCAGGACCCGGTCGAGCAGGGGCACCGCGCGCGCGCTCGGGTGTCCATCAATCGCGGTCTGGGCCTCGTCATAGGACAAGGCCGCTGCGGACCGCATGGTCGCGCGGAAAAAGCGGTGGCTTTGCTTGCGTCCATCGGCGCCAAGCTGCAGTTCGACAGCAAAGCAGTGGCGGTCCTCGCCTTCCTTCAGGGAACAGGCCCCCGCAGAGAGCTCTAAGGGCAGCATGGGAATGACCCGGTCTGGGAAATAGGTGGAGTTGCCCCGGCGACGGGCTTCCTGGTCCAGGGCGGTGTCCGAGTGAACATAGGCGGCGACATCGGCGATGGCGATGATGACCCGCCAGCCCGAGGCAGTCGCTTCGGCAAAGATCGCATCATCATGATCGCGGGCATCGGCCGGATCGATGGTGAGCAGCGGGAGGTCGCGAATGTCTTCCCGCGGTGCGGGGGCGGGCCGGGTCTCCTGGGCCTCGGTCAGGACGGCGTCTGGAAACTCGGTCGGCAGGTCGTGCGCGGCAATCGAGAGCAGGGAGGCCGCCCGGGGATCATCCTCCCGTCCGAGAACGTTCAGGATACGGGCGCGGACCGGGCCCCGGTCGCGCTGGGGCAGCGGCAGGGCTCTGACCAGATCGCCGGGTTCGGCGCCATGGCGGTCTTCCTCGCGGACCAGAAACACCCGCTTTTCCTTGCGACTGGCTGGCCGGAGCCGACCGCCTCGTCCGCTGGCTTCGTACACGCCGGTGACAGGGGTCTCCTCGTCGCGGGTTTCAAACAGCTTGATCAGCCGGGCGGTCCAACCCTCGTCCCCCTGGCGCAGGCGGGCAAGGCCCCGGTCTCCCGGTCCCGGCGCCGGACCGCGGCTGCGGCCGGA
>CAJXMY010000201.1 GCA_913056435.1 uncultured Hyphomonadaceae bacterium
GCGCAGGAGCGGCGAGCGCAAGGAAGGTGTTTTCGATGCGTCCCAGTCAAGGGTCTGGCTGGCCCGGGCGATCCTACCGCTCGCCGCCGACGCAAGCGATGCCGACCGCCTCGAGGCCGGAGCGCGGATCGAACGGGACACTGAGAACATCACCGTCTGCGACGACCTCGACGCCGCCCGACGGGCCAGCGACTTCCTGACCGTGGCCAACCCGCGCAGCAAATCGCAGGTGGTCTACTACGACGACCCGGTGCCGCTGTTCGACCGCTTCGGCATCTCCTTCGACATCTTCAGCGGCACCGCCCGCTGCCCGCAGCACGCCGACGCCAGCCGCCGCTTCTTCCGGGTGCTGCACGAGCGCGGCTTCATCCTCGAGCGCACTGAAGAGCAGTGGTACGCCGAGGCCAGCGGCCGCTTCCTGCCCGACCGCTATGTCGAGGGCACCTGTCCCCACTGCGCCTTCGAAAAAGCCCGCGGCGACCAGTGCGACCAGTGCGGCCGCCTGCTCGACCCGGTGGAGCTGAAAAATCCCTATTCTGCGGTCTCCGGCGGGACAAATATCGAGATACGTGAAACCGCCCATCTGTTCCTGCGCCAGTCGATGATGCAGGACGAGATCCGGGCCTGGGTTGAGAACGCGACCGACTGGCCGCCCCTGGCGCGCTCCATTGCCCTGAAATGGCTGGACGAAGGTCTGCGCGACCGGGCCATCACCCGCGATCTGAGCTGGGGGGTCCCCGTCCTCGGGCCAGATGGGGCCGCGCGGCCCGGGTTTGAAGACAAGGTCTTTTATGTCTGGTTCGATGCCCCGATCGAGTACATTGCGGCCACGCAGGAATGGGCTGAGCACACCGGTGCCGACTGGAAAAGCTGGTGGCGCACGGATGCCGGTGCCGCGGATGTCGAATATGTCGAGTTCATGGGCAAGGACAATGTCGCCTTCCACACCGTGTCCTTTCCGGTCACCCTGCTCGGTTCAAAGGAGCCCTGGAAAACGGTGGACAAGCTCAAGGCCTTCAACTGGGTCACCTGGTATGGCGGAAAATTCTCCACCTCCAGCAAACGCGGCGTGTTCATGGATCAGGCCCTTGAGCTTCTGCCCTCCGATTACTGGCGCTGGTATCTGATGGCGAATGCCCCGGAAGGTTCGGACGCGGCGTTCACATGGGAAGGCTTTCAGGCCGCCATCAATTCCGACCTCGCCAATGTGCTTGGGAATTTTGTCAATCGACTCACCAAATATACCGTGTCCAAGTTTGACGGTCTCCTGCCCGCCGAGGGGATCGCCGGCGGTGACGAAGCCTGGATCGAGGCGGAACTCCGAACCCGTCTGGCCCAGCTGAGTGCCCATTATGAGGCCATGGATTTCCGCAAGGCGGCCGCAGAGACCCGGGCCATCTGGGCCGCTGGCAATGAATATCTGACGCGGGCAGAACCGTGGGTAAAATTTAAATCCGACCGCGATGCGGCGGCTGTGGGCGTGCGCACCGGCCTGAACCTGATCGCCCTGTTTGGGGTTCTGGCCCAGCCGCTGATTCCGGAGACCGCCAGAACCATTCTCGACACGCTGGGTGTGCCGGAGGCCAACCGGCGCTGGCCGGACGCTGAAGACACCGGGCTTCTGGACGCCCTGCCCCATGGACTGCCCATTTCGGCACCCCCGGTTCTGTTTCAGAAACTGGAAGACACAGTCCTGGCAGACTGGGCGTCGCGGTTCGGCGGTCCTGACGCCTCCCAGACACCGGAGCGTTAAGGGCGCAAAAACCGACATATCACCGGGACACGACCCCGCGCTTCAGAAGCTTGATTGAGAACAAGACTTCGTGGATCACGACTGTTCCACTACATGAAGGGTCTTGCCCATGCATTTTCACGTTTCCACTCTGGCGGGTGTCATACTGTTCTCGACCTCAACTGCGGCTGGCTGCGCGTCCAATCCGGCTGTGCCAGGTTATTCCGTGCAGAGTGCGGACACAGCGCGCCTGCGCATCGCGCTGAGCAAGGGCGCTGTTCCCCGCACAGCCGCCGGCGACGGCATGACTGCTTTTCTCCACACGACAGAGGACTGTCAGTCACCTAGGGTTCTGGGGGCCGTTTATACCATCGACGATGGTCCCGACCGGCATGATCCGGCCCGCCGCAATCACAGGAAAGCAGGTGAGCTGGACATGCCCCTCGGCGAGTATGACAGCCTGGAAGTCGATGAGCCGCTGATCGATGCCGGTCCGGACAGGCAGATTGGATTGCAGTTCAGCGTGTTGCTGGCAGGTCCCATTGGCCCGTTCACGCGGTGTAACATCTCCCTTAAGCAGGACCTCGCCGCGGCACGGGATTATGAGATTGTGGGCCGGTTCGACACGCCGACGTCTTGTTCAGCGGTCGTGAACGAACTTGTTGCTGGGCCCGATGGTGTTGAACGTCTCCAGATCGCCGCCGTGGACCATCAGGCCAACCCGCTCAGCCCGGAATGTTTTGTCAAATATTGAGCCACGCCATGCCATCACCCGTCTTTGGCGCGGTTCTGGTGCCTTGGATCCGCCAATATGCCTCGGAATTCGGTCCATCGACGGCCCAAATCGATCGTGTCGAAGCCTGACGGCCCCTCCCGGCCGACGGGGGCTGCGGACCGCGAGGGCCGTGTCCGCCTCCGGGCCGCCATCTCTGTCGTTAAAGGGCCGTCAACGGCCTTGGTCGGGTCAGGACGCCGCCGGTCTGCGGGGCCGGCACCCCGGTCGTGCCCGGCCAGGACAGGGGCAATCCACGAAGGCTCCGGACAGCCAGAAAGGCAAAGGCCTCGGCCTCCAGAAAATCCCCGCGCCACCCGACAGCCTCGGCCGGCAGCACCGGGCATGGCAGGACCGCCCTGAGCTGGCCCATCAGGGTCGGATTGTGCCGTCCCCCGCCGCACGCAATGACCCGCGCCGGGGTTTCCGCCAAACGCGCGACCCCGGCCGCGACGGCCCGGGCGGAGAAGGCGGTCAGCGTGGCGCAGCCATCGTAAAAGGACAGGCCCCGTGCCATGCTCGCATTGAAGTCATAGCGATCCAGCGATTTCGGCGGGGGCGCGCTGAAAAAGGGATGTTCGAAGAGCTGTGCCAGCAACCCTTCATGGATCAGGCCCCGCGCCGCAAACCGTCCATTCTCATCACGCGTGCCACGGTCATGTCCGGCGACCCACTCATCAATGGGGCCATTGGCCGGCCCCGTATCAAAAGCGACGATCTGGCCGTCACTGAAGCGCGCCGTGATATTGGCGACGCCTCCCAAATTGAGAACCACGGCGGGACCGGGACCGAGTGTCCGGAGCAAGGCCGCATGATAGGCCGGGGCCAGCGGCGCGCCCTGTCCGCCAGCCGCCACATCGGCGGTCCGGAAATCATGCACCACGGGGCACTGCAGCCTCTGCGCGAACGGAACTGGGTCAAACAGCTGCAGCGTGGCGCCGGGGCGCTGATCGCTGGGCGGGCGGTGAAGCACAGTTTGGCCGTGCACACCGATCAGCTCCGGCGCGATCCGGCGTGTCACGCCGGTGCCGGCCTCCGACCACTCTGAGTCCAGCATTTGATAGGCGGCATGATGGGTTTCTCCCAGTATATTCCGGGCCAGATCGAAGGCCTGTCCCGGCTCTGTCCCCCCCCAATTCCACGCCCGGGCCGCCTCCGTGGCGCGCTCCAGACCTTGGCGTTCCGCCGTCGTGAAAGGCCGTTCGGCCGTGGGCCCGAAATCGAGAACGTCCTCCCCGTCGGTGAGGATCAGGGCCGCATCAACGGCGTCCAAAGAGGTCCCTGACATGAAGCCTGCGGCCCAGACGGGCTGAAATTCCTTTTTGGTCATGCTTCAATCCTCTTCGGAGCCATGCTACTCCGCGCGGCTGTAGGAGAATATACCCCATGAGCCAATTCAATTCCGACTTCCTGCGAACGCTTGAGCAGCGCGGTTATATCAAGCAGACCACGCATGGTGCCGAGCTGGACGCCTATTGTGATTCCGGGACACCTGTCGCCTATATCGGATTTGATGCCACGGCCGACAGCCTGCATGTCGGGTCTCTGGTCGGCATCCTGATGCTGCGTCGGTTCCAGCAGGCCGGTGGCCGCCCAATCGTGCTAATGGGGGGCGGGACCACCAAGGTTGGGGACCCGACGGACAAGGAAAATTCGCGCCCGATCCTGACCGAAGCCGAGATCAACAAGAACATCGATGGAATCCGGACCGTTTTCGAAACCTTCCTGAGCTTTGACGACAGCCCCACCGGAGCTGTCATGATCAATAATGATGACTGGCTG
>CAJXMY010000202.1 GCA_913056435.1 uncultured Hyphomonadaceae bacterium
CGTTTTTCATCAACCAGTTGGTCCCGGTTTCGAGCTGTGTCTTGGTTGTCCTGAGGGCCTCTACGAACGGTGCAAGCTCGCTGTTGTCCTGATTCAGACCGATGAAATCATCCAGTTCGGCGAAGAAGGTGAAGATAGCCCGCCCGCCATTGGCCGCAAGCTTTCGCCCGACCAGATCCAGGGCCTGAATCCCATTGGTCCCTTCATAGATCAATGTGATCCGGCAGTCCCTGACAAATTGCTCCATGCCCCACTCTTTCGTGAACCCGGAACCGCCATGCACCTGAAGCGCTTCATTGGTCATCTTGAAGCCCCGATCGGTCAGAAATGCTTTGATCACAGGCGTCATAAGGGCCATGTAGTCGGAAGCTTTTGACCGGACCTTCTCGTCGGGTGACTTATGCTGAAGGTCGGCAAAGAGCGCGGTCCAGTACGCGTAAGCCCGGGCGCCTTCGATAAAGGCCTTCTGGTCCATCAACATTCGGCGGACATCGGGATGCACAATGATCGGGTCTGCCGGTTTATCAGGAGCCGCAGGTCCTGTTAGGGCGCGGCTCTGTAACCGGTCGCGGGCAAAGTCGACGGCATTTTGATAGGCGACCTCAGCCTGTGAGAGGCCCTGCATGCCGACACCAAGACGCGCTTCGTTCATCATGACGAACATGGTGCGCATACCCTTGTGTTCTTCTCCAACCAGCCATCCGGTGGCCTCATCATAATTCATGACGCAGGTGGCATTGCCGTGAATGCCCATCTTCTCTTCCAGCCCTCCGCAAGACAGGCTGTTACGCTCGCCGGGCTGTCCATCCTCCGACAAAATGAATTTTGGGACGACGAAGAGAGAGATGCCTTTGATTCCCTCAGGCGCGCCTTCAATTCTGGCGAGAACGAGGTGAATGATGTTCTCGGTCAGGTCCTGCTCTCCCCCCGAAATCCAGATTTTCTGGCCGGTAATCTTATAACTTCCGTCTGACTGCGGGACCGCCTTGGTTTTAATCAGACCGAGGTCGGTTCCACACTGCGGCTCTGTCAGGTTCATGGTGCCCGCCCATTCACCGGATGCCATTTTCGGCCCATACTGCGCCTTCTGAGCGTCTGACCCCCCGCTCATCAGGGCCTCGTAAGCGCCAGATGTCAGGCCGGGATACATGCCAAAGGCCATATTGGCGGATGATGTCATCTCGCTTGTCGCCATACCCAGAACATAGGGAAGCCCCTGACCGCCGGCTTCGACGGGTTTGTTCAAGAGTGGCCAGCCATTTTCAACGAATTTCCGATAGGCCTCTTTGAACCCGTCAGGTGTCACGACACTGCCGTCCTGCTGCCGCGTGCAGCCCTGTTCGTCGCCCACCTTATTCAGGGGAGCCAGGATCTCGCTTGAAAATTTCCCCGATTCTTCGAGGACAGCATCGATCAGATCCGGTGTGGCGTCCTCGAAGCCCGGCAAATTCGAGTAGGTTTGTATGGCAAGCAGGTCATGAAATATGAATTGCAGGTCGCGAACGGGTGCGGTGTATCGGGGCATTCGAAATGAGCCTTCAATTGGAGAGGCGGTCGGCAAAACCAGAGACAGAAATTAATTTCGTGACGGGTCGGGCTGATCAGGCGTCACTGAGCTGTTTGCGGGCCAAGGCGTCATAGGCTTTGACATTTTCAGCGGCGTCCCCGCTTGGACCGACCTTTTCCAGAAGACCTTCTAGCCACTCGATCCCATTGTGCAGCTCTTGCAGCGCCATTTCAATGTCTTCGCGCTGCGCCTCCAGCTCTTTCACCTGGTTCTGGAATTTTACCAGCGACATTCGCATCTGAGCGCGCTGTCCATCTTCGAGGCCGTATAGATCCAATATGTCGCGAATATCGGCCAGCGCGAGACCCAGTCGTTTTAGGCGCACAATGATCTTTACCCTCGCGCGATCACGGTTCGAATAGACACGGGTCATACCATCCCTGGCGGGGTGCAACATGTCTTTGTCTTCGTAAAAGCGCAGAGCGCGGGGCGTAATTCCGAATTCCCTCGCCAGCTCGGAAATCGAGTAAGTCCGGGACACTGCTATAGAAAGCGTAGAGGCTGTATCAGGCATGGTGCAAACTATGGCTCATGCTTACGCGAACGTCAACGTCACCTCTCGCAGCTTTTAAAACCTTACCGTCCGGTTTGCATCTGTTTACCTGTTTAACCCGGAATTAAGCGGCCCGCCGGCATAGTCCGGGCGTCATTGCGTAAGGACTGGCCTACCCCAAGGGAACAATGACGGTGGAGGAGGCAGCATATGAGCAGCCACGGACCCTGGAGCGTGAAGGGCATTGATGGCCGAGCCCGTGAGGTCGCGAAGCAGGAAGCCCGTCTCAAAGGCGTGACCCTCGGACGGTATATCAATGAACTTCTTTTGCGTGGCCACAGCGAGGCTGGCCCGCGCGAGCTGGACACAGCACCAATAGACGGTGACCTGACGGCTTTTGAGGGCGTTATCCGAAAGCTGGAGACGGCCACTGCTGACGCATTGAGGGGTGTGGACGGGTCACTTGAGGCCATAAACCAGCGACTGGATACTGCGGAGACCAACCACGAGGCCCTTGGCAGGGACACGGAGGCGCTGCTGCGTGAGCTGACACAGACACAGGCCGCGCTTCAGGAGAAAATTCAACGCCTCGAGCAACGGGGCGAAGGGGTGGATACAGTTGAGGCGCTTCGGACGCTGGAAACGGCGTTGGGGAAGCTTGCATCGCATGTCTACGAAGAAAACAGCCTCGTTCAGGACGAGACCATGGCCATAAAGGGCCGGGTCGAGGCGGGCTTCTCCGAACTGGAAGGCCGTCTGGGCAAGGTTGAGTTGACGCTGATACAGACGGCGGAAACGGACACGACGGCCCTCTCTGAACGACTGGAGACTCTCAACGGTGCGCTGGTCGATCTGCGTTCCCATATCGATGAGGTCCAGCGACAATCTGAAGTGGAATTACGGACACTCGATCAGAGACTTCAGACATTCTATGCTGACTTTGATGCGAAGTTCGTAACTGCAGAACGTCGCAGTCACGGTGCGATCCGCCAGTTCAGCGACCAGGCAACAACCAGAATTCAGCGGATACAGGCGCGTCATGAGCAGGATGTCGGCAGTCTGAGGCAGCAACTGAAGGCCAGCGAAAGACGCCAGGCAGATCACCTCTCACTCGCGATGGACAACGTCTCAGACCGTCTGTCTGGCCTGCAGGAGCAGACGGCATCCGTCATGTCTCCGGTTCAGAAAGCGATTGCGATGATCGCGGCCCGCTTGGAGCTTCTCGAGGACGGAGAGGACGGCCATCTGTCTCCGTCACTCAGCGAAGCTCTTCCCCCAATCCCCGCCTTCCGCCCGAAAGTTGAGGCCTTGGACCTTAGCTTTTTTGATGAAGAGACACCGACTCCAACCTCCGAAGCGTCGGGCCTTCAGCGAGTTGAGCCGAGCGAGGTGACAGCCGGCTCACCTGCACGCAGTTCGGGAACCGTTGGGTCAGACAGCAATGCTGGTCCGTTGCGGGGAGCTGGCTTTGGTCGACTTCCGCGGCGGTCCCAAAGGGACCCGGGCGACCCCCTGCCGCTCGCGGCCGCTCAGTCGTCGGTTGAAGAATCCTTTGGGGTTGATGATGACCGCCATGAGACCCGGGACTCCGATATTTTCGATGATGGAACGATAGGTTTGGAATCGGGTGCGGGGTCTCAGCAAAGCCAGGAAGAGACCGCAACAGCGTATTTGGACCTGGCTCGTTCAGCCGCGCTTCGGGGCCATACCGATTATGCGGAACGATCCCCCCCGTTTCGCCTGAGGTTCAGTGTTCTGATCGGCATCATGCGTCATCGGAAGATCGCCACAGTGGTTTCAGGCTTTGCTGTGATCCTTCTTTTGACAGGTGTCGTGTTGGCGTTAAACAAGCCGCCTGCTGCGACGATGCTTACGGCGATATCTCCTGCTCCTATTACCGACGCGGAAACGCTGTCTGTCCCGAGCCTTTCTGCGGAACCTGGACCGGTCCCGGCCGGTCCGACAGCCGACGTTCTCGAAGACGCTGGCATGATCGACCCTGTCGACCCAGCTGCCATTGTCCCGCACACTGAGGTCATGATCCCTGAGGCACTGACCCTGGAGACCGTGGCAAACGAGGGTGATCCCATAGCGCAGTTCCAGCTTGGTCAAAAACAAATCAGTCTTGGTGAGGTTGAGGCGGGTGTGACATACATCGAGGCCGCCGCGGCAACCGGGCTTGTGGCGGCGGAGTATAGGCT
>CAJXMY010000203.1 GCA_913056435.1 uncultured Hyphomonadaceae bacterium
CGAAGACCCTTTTCGAGGCGTCCTGTCTCGGCGGACAGCACACCCCCTCCTGCCTGCAACAGGCCTATATCGATCATACCGGGGCCAGCGGGGAAAGAGACTGGCCGTCCGCGCGCCGGCTCTACACCCTTGCCTGCGACCGGGGCGATATGTCGGGCTGTGCCGGCCTCGGTAACATGCTCTATCGCGGCCAGGGCGGGCCCGAGGACCGCAGCCGGGGAGCCCGGCTCCTGCAGCAGGCCTGCGCGGCGCAGTTCACATGGGCCTGCGACCGGTTGCAGGGATTTGGTTTGCCCCGGCGGGCCCTGCAATAAAGGTTTCGGTCTTGTCAGACTGCGGCACTTCCCCCATGCCTATTTAAAAATGGAGGACGCCATGCGACTGATCAATTTGGGGCTGAGTGCCCTGATTCTTGTGGCGTGTTCGCCGTCAATGCCGGATCCGGCCGCCGCGCCGTCCGATCCGCCCGCGGCGGGCACCGCGACCGCAGCCACCCGTCAGGCCAATATGGCCCTGGCCGAACGTCTGCCGCTCGATGAGACCTCTGACCCCGCCGATGCACACCGGGGCTGGCTGGCCGCGATTGAGGCCGACGCCATCACCAATGCGGAGGGCGGTGTCGTCTGGCCGATCCCGCAATTCGATTTTCTTGATGGCGCAGCCCCCGATACAGTCAATCCGTCCCTCTGGCGCCAGTCGCAGCTGGCGGCCCATCACGGCCTCTTTCAGGTCGCCGACGGCATCTGGCAGGTCAGAGGTTATGACCTGTCCGTGATGAGCGTGATCGAGGGCGCCACCGGCTGGATCATTGTCGATCCCCTGACCACAACGGAAACGGCCGCAGCGGCACTGAAGCTGGTCAATGACACGCTGGGCGCACGCCCGGTCACCGGGCTCCTGTATACCCATTCCCATGCCGACCATTTTGGCGGCGCCCGCGGCATCTTAAGCGAACTGGATATCGCCCAGCGGGACGTCCCCGTGCTTGCGCCGGTCGGGTTTTCCGACAATGCGGTGTCAGAGAACCTCATTGCCGGCAACCATATGAGCCGCCGCGCCACGCTGATGTTTGGCAACACCCTGCCGCGCTCACCGGTGGGCCATGTAGGATCCGGTCTGGGCCCCGGCCTCCCGAACGGCACGATCAGCCTGCTCCTGCCCACCGAGGAAATCGCCGGTCGCGGCACCCGTCGCGTCATTGATGGGGTGACCTTCGAATTCATAGATGCTGCCGGGACCGAGGCCCCGGCCGAATTCATGTTCTACCTGCCCGAGAAACGCGCGCTCTGCACCGCAGAGGTCGCCACGGCAACCTTCCACAATGTGCTGACACCCCGTGGCGCCAAGGTGCGCGATGCGCTCGCCTGGAGTGAGGCCATCGACCATGTGCTCGACGTTTATGCCGACCGCAGCGATGTGGTGTTTGCCTCGCATCACTGGCCAAGCTGGGGCCAGGACACCGTCACCACCTTTCTGACGACGCAGAGAGACATCTACCGCTATGTCCATGACCAGACCCTCAGACAAGCCAATAGCGGGGCCACTATGGTCGAGGCGGCAGACACTGTGACAGAGCCCGAATTTCAGGGCGCGGCCTTTGACGCGCGCGGCTATTACGGCACCCTGAATCATAATTCCAAAGCCGTCTTCCAGCACTATTTCGGCTGGTGGAGCGGCAACCCGTCCGAGTATCACAAATGGCCAGACTCGGTCTCGGCGCCCCGCTATGTCGAGGCCATGGGAGGGGCTGACGCGACCCTGCAGCGCGGAATTGCCGCCTTTGAGGAGGGCGATTACCGCTGGGCCGCAGAACTCCTTAACCATCTGGTCTTCGCTGACGCTGAGAACACCACGGCCAGGGACTGGCTGGCCGCGAGCTATGAACAAATGGGGTTCCAGGCCGAAAGCGGGGCCTGGCGCAGCTATTTCCTGGCGGCCGCGGCGGAGCTTCGCCGGGGGCTGCCCGACATTGGCAATCCGGCGCTGGGCAATGCCGAATTCCTGCGCGCCGTGCCGAGCCTCGACCTCTTCAACGCTATGGCCGTCCGGTTCAATCCGGCCAAGCTCCGTCGTGAGCCCTTCATTCTTGGCTTTACCTTTCCCGACACCGCAGAGGTCATCAGCCTGCATGTGGGCCGGGCGGTGACCGTCCCGCGCGCAACCCCTGACGAGGGCGCGGTGGCAGGGGTCACCATCAACCGGTCAGATTTCGACCGGCTGATCTTGCAGCAGGCCAGCCCGATGCAGCTCATCGCCAGCGGCGCCATGCAGATTGACGGAGACCAGACCGCGCTCGCGGCATGGTTTGCGACCCTCGACCAGCCCGAGTTCTGGTTCAACATCGTGACCCCTTAGGTGAGTGCGGCTGAAACGGGTGATTCATTGATCCGGGACTTCTTCCTGTCAGCCCCGCTGCTGATCGCGGCGGCGGCCATTGCGCTGGGCTGCGCCATCGATGCGCTGGTCAAGGGTCTGGCCCCGGAGGCGGGCCTGTTCACCCTCTTGGCCTGGCGGTTCTTTTTCGGCGCGGGTCTGGCCCTCGCCGTCTTCATTGCCCGGCGCCGCCCGCGCCCGGGCTGGGAAGCGGTCCGGTTCCACACTCTGCGGGGGCTGCTCCAGCTCGGCGCCGCCATCTGTTTTTTTTATGCCCTGATGCAACTGGGCCTCGCCGAAGCCACCCTGATCGGATTTACCGCTGCACTGATTGTGCCCTTCATCGCCTGGGCGCTCCTGGGGGAAAGGATCACCCGCATCGCGCTGATGGCCACAGGTCTCGGCTTCACCGGGGCCGCGATCGCCATTGCGCTGCCGGCAGCCGACACTTATCCCGCCGCCGGAAACCGGTCTCTTGGACTGATCGCGGTGTTCGCCGCCGCCGGTCTTTATGCCCTCGTGATGGTCATGCTGCGCATGCGGGCGCTCCGGGAGGACGCGACCACCATTGCCATGTTCACAAATCTGGTGCCTGCCCTGGCCCTGCTCCCCATCCTTCTGATCAGCCTCGGCCGCGCGATCCTGGCTTACCTGCCGGTTTTCGCCCTGCTTGGCGTCATGGGCTATGTCACCTGGTACCTGCTGACGCTGGCCTATGCACGGGCCCCGGCACAGCAGCTCGCCCCTCTGGATTACACCGCCCTGATCTGGAGCAGCCTGCTTGGCGCGGTCTTTTTCGCAGAAACCCCGACCTGGCCGCTCTATCTCGGCGCAGCCCTGATCATCATCTCGTGCCTGACCGTGGCCTTTGAAGACCGCTTCAGGACCCGCCGACTGACGCGGCTGCCCACAAGCAACCTGCCCGACTGACCGGGCCGGCCTCTGCCGCCCATCCACGGACCACCTTGTGGACCCTAGATATCCAGAAGCAGCCGCTGGGGATCTTCGAGCGCTTCCTTGACCCGGACGAGAAAGGTCACGGCTTCCTTGCCATCGACAATTCGGTGATCATAGGACAGGGCCAGATACATCATCGGCCGGATCTTGACCTCGCCATTGATCGCCACCGGACGCTGCTCAATGCGGTGCATGCCCAGAACCCCCGACTGCGGGGGGTTGAGGATCGGCGTCGACATGAGCGAGCCATACACGCCACCATTGGAAATGGTGAAAGTGCCGCCCTGCATATCCTCGATGGACAGATTTCCATCTCGGGCCTTGCGCCCCATCGCGCCAATCTCGCGTTCGACACCGGCAATCGACAGCGCGTCGCAATCCCGGATCACCGGCACCACAAGGCCCTTCTCGGTGCCCACCGCGACGCCGATGTCATAGTGGTTCTTGTAGATGATGTCGGTTCCGTCGATTTCCGCATTCACGGCGGGGATCTCCTTCAGGGCCGATACCACCGCCTTGGTGAAGAAGCCCATAAAGCCAAGCTTGACGCCGTGTTTCTCGAAAAAGGCGTCCTTGTGAAGCTTCCGCAAACTCATCACGCCGGACATATCCACATCGTTGAATGTGGTCAGCATGGCGGCCGTGTCCTGGGCCTCCTTGAGACGTCGGGCAATTGTCTGGCGCAGGCGCGTCATGCGCACACGCTCCTCACGGGGCCCGATCTCCCGGGCAGGCCCGGTTGGCGCAGGCGCCGCTGCCGGAGCCGCCTTCGGTGCCTGATTCACATACGCCATGGCGTCGGCCTTTGTGGCCCGACCTCCACGGCCTGTGCCGGGAATGTCTGCGGGGTTCACACCGCCTTCTGCCGCGATGCGACGGACGGAAGGTGAGACCGGCCGCTCGGCGGCCTGGCTGGC
>CAJXMY010000204.1 GCA_913056435.1 uncultured Hyphomonadaceae bacterium
GTCGGCCTGGATCACCTGGCCCACCTTCTGTTCCAGGGTCATCTGCGCCAGAATCTCATCGATCCGGGCCTCAACCTCAGGATCAAGGGGCGCGGTCTCCACCACGGGCCAGTTTTCCGGATTGATGGTCGGTTTGGACGCTGTGTCCTGCACCACCTCAATCTCCGGGGACTCGACGGCCGGGGTCTTGGCACACGCCGATAGGATCGCTGCTGCGCCGATAAGAGCCGAAAAGGCGGCGGCTATGCGAAGTTCTGATTTCAAGGTCTGGCTCCAATTCGGATGGTCAAAATGGTCTATGCCCTCCATCTGAGGGCAACGAAGACGGGTACAATGTGATAAAGGCCGGGGGATCCCGCCCGGTCCTGCAACGCTCCCTTCAACGGCACGCTTTCCAGAGCGCGCTCTTTATTCCCCAGGCCCCTAAAGACCTGCCCGCACCATAATCAGTCGAAGATGATAACGCTACCATTTTTTTGCCAACCGCACCCGACGTCAACCCCGGGGCGCACTGCAGGGCCTGGAAGGGCGGCGACAGTGCGCCCGTTTGACGTCACGCATCAGGGATCGACAGGCACGCCAGAAGCGTCAATAGTGCGTTGGATGAAGGGGAAAGGACACCGCTCATGCCGATGACGAGGCGTCAGCTTGTCTGGGGTGGCGCAGGTCTGTCTGCGGCGCTTGCCGTGCCCGCTGTCCAGCATATGGCCTGGGGACGTCGCGATTTTGCCCGCCCGGGCTATGATCCCTTTGCGCCCGACCTGCCCGGCAGGGCGAGCTGGATGAACTGGTCGGGCTCGCAGCGCGCGACGCCGGTGGCCATCGATTTCCCCGACAGCGAGGCCAACCTGGCTGACCTGGTGGCCGGGACCCCCCACCGGATCCGTCCGGTTGGCAGTGGTCATTCCTTCTCCGCTCTGGTGCCGAGCGCAGGACGGATCGTAGATGTCAGCGCCTTGTCTGGCCTGTATGGCTATGACCCGGCCACAGGGGAGGCCCGGTTTGGCGCCGGCACACGCCTGTTCGAGGTGGCCCGCAGCCTGAATGAGCTTGGCCGCGCGCTGCCAAACCTACCCGACATCGACGTGCAGACTCTGGCCGGCAGTTTTGCCACCGGGACACATGGTACGGGCAATAGGCTGAGCGCGCTGCACGACTATGTCACTGCTTTCCGCATGGTCACCGCCCGCGGCGAGATCCTCGACATCAATGCAGAGCAGGCCCCAGACCTGTTCCAGGCCGGTAAAGTCTCCCTTGGCGCCCTCGGCCTGATGACCGAGTTCACCCTGAAGACGGTGCCCGCCTTCCGGCTGCGCCGCCAGATGACCATTGAGCCGGTTGGCCCCTTTCTGGAGCGCATCGAAGCGCTGGGAGAGGCCCATCGCAATTTTGAATTCTTTTACTCACCCGGCACCGGCCTGGTGGCCTGGCTGGTGCACGACATCGCCGAGGGCCCGGTAACGGACCGCGGTGAGAGCGAGGACGAGGATTTTCTGGCGGGCCTGAAGGATCTGCGCGATACTTTTGGCTGGTTCCCGTGGCTCCGCCGTCAGATCGCCGGCATGGCCTTTCCACGCGGCACAGTCGAGGATGTGGTGGACGACTCCTTCGCCCTGCTGTCGACCACCCGCCCCACACGGTTCAACGAGATGGAGTATCATCTGCCCCGGGCCGAGGGCGTGGCCACGCTGCGGCGGGTCATTGCGATGCTTGACCGACGCCAGGACGCCTTCTTTCCGCTGGAATACCGCCATGTCGCCGCCGATTCTGCCTGGCTCAGCCCGTTTCAGGGCGGCCCCCGCGCATCAATCGCGATCCATGCCGCCGTGGACGAGCATTTCGACTATTTCTTCGACGCCTTCGAACCGGTCTACCGCGCCGTCGGCGGACGACCCCACTGGGGCAAGCTGAACCGGCTGGATCAAGCCGGCGCCGCCAGCCTCTATCCAGACTTCAACCGCTTTCGGGCCCTGCGCCGCGACCTCGATCCGGACGGAAAATTCCTCAACCCCTATCTCGCCAGCCTGTTCGGAGAGGCGTTCGATGCCTAGGCTCTCACGTCGCGCCCTGCTCATCGGCGGCACCGGACTGATCGGCACAGGAGGTGTTCTGATGATGACCAAACCGCGCGACAAGAGTGGCCCCCGGGACCCCTATTTCCGTCAACTGCAGGCCGCCCTGACAGAGACCGGCATCGCGGGCCCGACGCTGATCATCGACCGGGCCCGCCTCGACGCCAATATCGACACGCTGCGCGGCCACCTCCCCGCAGGCATGGCCTATCGCATCGTGGCGAAGTCCCTGCCCTCACTCGACCTGCTGCGCCATATCCGCAGCCGTACCGGAACAGACCGGCTGATGACCTTTAATCAGCCCATGCTGACGGCCTTGAGCTCCGCCATGCCCGACGCCGATCAGATGCTGGGAAAACCCCTGCCGGTCGCCGCCGCCGAAACCTATTTCGCGACCCTGCCGGCCGCAGACAGCGCCGCCGCGGACAGGGTCCAGTGGCTGATCGACACGCCCGCCCGGCTGGACCAGTATCAGGCCCTCGCCCGAAAGACAGGGCGCCAGCTGCGGATCTGCCTTGAACTGGACGTGGGCCTTCATCGCGGCGGCTTCATACCGGGACCGGCCCTGAGGCAAGTGGTGGAGGCCATTCACCGGGCCCCGGATCTCAGCCTGTCCGGCCTGATGGGGTACGAACCCCACCTGCCCGCAATCCCGACCACGCTGGGATGGCGGGAGCGGGCCAAGCAAGGGGCGTGGACGCTGTACCGGGACAGCCTCGCGGTGTGTCAGGAGGTCGTTGGGTCCGAGGCCATGGGCGCCCTGGTCCGAAATGCCGCCGGCAGCCCGACCTATCGTTATTACGACAATACAGACATCGCCAATGAAGTGTCCGCCGGATCCTGTCTGGTCAAACCGACCCATTTTGACACCGAGCTGCTGGCCCCGCACCAGCCCGCCAGCTTCATCGCCACGCCGGTGATCAAGGCCTTCGACCAGACGCGCCTGCCCGGCCTCGAATTCGCCGAAGGTGCGGCGCGTGCGTGGGACCCAAATACAGCCCAGACCATCTTCATCTATGGGGGGAACTGGCTGGCGGACCCGGTCGATCCGCCCGGCCTCTCATACAACAAGACGTTTGGCCGGTCCTCCAACCAGGAAATGCTCAATGGCGGTCCAGCCCTCAATCTGGCGCCGGATGAGATGGTGTTCCTGCGCCCTCATCAGAGCGAGGCCGTCTTCCTGCAGTTTGGCGATATCGCCCTTTATGAGGACGGCGCCATCATCGCCCGGTGGCCTGTCTTTCCCATCTCGGCCTGACGGTCTGGCGCGATCGGTTCAGCCGCTCCAGCATTAAAGTTGCCTATGAAACTATGGCCTTTATGACACAGGTCCCGAGATTCCCCCGCCGGAAACATGACACTTAGTTGACGGTATAAAGCGGAGCTAGGTACGTAGGTGTATGCACGTCGTACGAGTAGGGTGTGGGACGGGCTGTTAACCTCGGAGATTGTTAAGTGAAAAAACACAATTGGAAATCACGTCTGCTTGCGTCCTCAGTGATCGCAGGTGCGACGATTGCGATGGCGGGTTATTCGGTGGCGCAGGACGCTGACGAAGATGACGCCATTCAGGAAACCGTGACCGTCACCGGTTCACGTATCGCGAAGCAGGACTTCACCTCGAACAGCCCTGTTGCCACGGTTGGCGCCGAGCAGTTCAACCTGACCAACACGGTCAACACCGAAGGCCTGCTGAACACGCTGCCACAGACCGTCCCGGGCCTTGACCGGACGTCCAACAACCCCGGTAACGGCACGGCCACTGTTGACCTGCGCGGTCTCGGCTCTGGCCGGACGCTGGTTCTGATCGACGGTAAGCGCGTTGTTCCGACCACAGGCGGTGGTGTTGTCGACATCAACAACATTCCAAGCGCGCTGATCGAGCGTGTTGAAGTTGTGACCGGCGGTGCCTCGGCTGTTTACGGGTCTGACGCTGTTGCCGGCGTTGTGAACTTCATCCTCAAGGATGATTTCGAAGGCGTTTCCTTCAACGTCATGACCGAGCAAACGGAAGAAGGCGATGCGGAACTGACCAGCATCGACCTCACCATCGGCGGAAATATTGCTGACGGCCGCGGTAACGTGGTCATCAACGCCCAGTATACGGACCGGGAAGACCTCTTCCAGGGTGACCGTGGCTTCGCCAACTTCGCCCAACTTG
>CAJXMY010000205.1 GCA_913056435.1 uncultured Hyphomonadaceae bacterium
GATCCGTCGTCAAGTGGACCTGACAGGTCTGTCGCAGTGGCGGCGTGCGGCTGTTCTGGCGGGCGTTCTTGGTGCGGGCTGGCTGGTCAGCGTTCTGCTGGAGCTGAATGGGTTGCGCCAAAGACTGGATATGCTTGAAGCCAAGACCGCGGAGTTCGCCACGGCGGGCTGGCCGGAGGTCGCAGGCGACATTGATCGCGTGATGGCTGATCTCGATCAGGCCGGGACCATGACCGCGGCCGGGGGCGGCCCATCTCCGCTGACACTGATTGCGATCCTGTATGAGGGGCTGGATCAAGTAGCGGATGCCGAGCTGAAAAGCGTTCGCTACGATGGGGGGCAGAGTCGCTTGATGGCGCGGGTCGGGTTTGATGATTTCGTCGGCATCGACGCCTTGTCGCGGGCGCTTCAGCGCGACGGGCTGTCCGTCAGCTCCGGGGATGCGCGTCAGAGCGGAACTCAGGTTGTCGGCGAAATTGAACTGGGGGCGGTCAGATGAAGACGTGGTGGAGTGGTCTGGCGCCTCGGGAGCGGTATCTGATGGTCTGCGCAGCGGCCTTGTTGGCTGTGGTGGTGCTGTTTCAGTTCTTATTGTTGCCTCTTTACAGCACCCGGTCCGATATGCAGGCGGATCTGGAGCGGGCCGGTCGAAAACTGGAACGGGTCGAAACGGCCTATTTTCAATTGCGAGCAGCTGGAGTTTCACAGGCCGGCGTGACGGGCCCCGCAATGAATGTCGATCGCTTCAAAGCGGAGCTGACTCAGTCCGCGCGGGAAAAGGGGCTGGGGATCTCCCGCCTTCAGGACAGCGGGGGACGTGTTGGTCTGACTATCGACCGTGGAGACCCGCGGCTGGTTTTTTTCTGGCTTGAGGACCTTGAAACCCGTCTGGGAGCCAAAATCAGCCGTCTAAGCCTGGAGCAGGCTGGAGGAGACTTTGTCCGTGTCACCGTGGAGTTCGAGGCGGGCGGCTCATGATGAAGTGGATGGCCTATTGCATTTTGGTTGTGATCCTCGCTGTTGGACTGGCTGTTGCTTCGACGCCACTGGGGTTTGTTCTCAAACGGAGCGGTATCGGCACGCTTGGAGTTGGATGGGCCCAGGCGGAGGGGACCATCACGCGCGGAACAATTTCTGGCTTATTCACGGCTCAGCAGGCGATTGGTGATGTTTCCCTCAGATTTCAGCCCGCCGCTATCCTTCGAGGTCACCTTCGCTACCGGTTCGACTGGGGCGGCGTTGGCGGCCGAGGTCAGGGGCAGCTCGACCTGCGAGGCAACGGGTTTGATTTGACGGACCTTCGTCTCCGGCAGCAAGTTTCAGCGCTGGAGGGATTGATGCCGCCGGTGCGCATGATCGGCGGGGAAATCCTTTTGTCGGACGCCTATCTTCATTTCGACCGCGCCGGATGCGTCGATGCGGGGGGGCGCGTCTTCTCCGATGTGCTGGTCAGGTTATCGAGCCAGTATGGACGCGGTTTCGGTCCGCTCGAGGGAGAGGTATTCTGCCGGGAAGGGGCTGTTGGCGTGTCCCTGACCAGTGTGTCTGAGCGAGAGGATCGGGTATTCGTGGAGGCGACCTATGCGCTGCCGGATAGGGCGCAGGCGCGCGTAGAAGTGTCGACGGTCGATACGGCGATGAGCCTGGCCCTTTCACAATCGGGCTTCACGCCTCAGGATGGCATGTGGGTGTTTCAGGCCCGTATGGATGGAGGTTTTCAATGATCCGAGCGACCCTTTTCGTCATCGCCCTTTTGTCGGTGGTTGGGTGTGTCAGTTCCCAGAACGATCAGAGCCCTGTCGAACGCGCCTTTCAGTCGACGCTTCTGACGCTGCCCTCGGAGGGGCTCGGGCCTCAAAGCTTGCAAGTGGGGCAATGCGGTCTGTGGTTGTGGAGCCAGACCGACACCGCCAAGCTTATCTTCTTCAGCCGCGGTCAGACGGGGCAGGCCAAGCTGCGCCTTGCCGGGACGACCCAGACGCTCACACAGAGAGCCGCCACCGGCGAAATATTCGGACAGTTCCTGACGGATACGGTCTATGTTGACCAGAGCGGTGGCGAGGTTCGGGTGTCGCTCGTTCCCGGTGATGAGCTGATTGACGGACAGCGGATCTCCAGCGGTCTCATTACGTGGACCGATGCCGAAGGCTGGCAAATTAAGGCGCCTGTGCTTGGGGTCCGGGCCTGTCAGGTGAAATGACACAGGATCATCTGGTTACACTGCTGATTGATTCCTCCCCCGGAGAATTTCGAGCGGCCGCGCTCGATCTCGATGGACGCGCTTGGCATGTGTTCCTGGAAAGATGGAGCGGGTCCGCAAAGACAGCGTGGTTCGGTCAGAATTTGGCAGCAAAGCTACGGAAAGTTGATCGTCAAACCGCGAATGCATTTGTGGAGCTGGAGACCGGAGAGGAGGCCCTTCTGCGCCTCCCCAAAGGCAAAAGGCTGATAGAGGGTCAGGCCTTGCAGGTCCGCGTGGCCTCAGAAGCCCGGTGCGGAAAACTCGCGCGGGTGACACTCGACCGGCCGGATAGCTGCGCTGAAACGGCCTATGAGGCTTGGCTCAACATCCTGCCGTTCGGTTCGACCGTGCCGGCTCCCAGAAGTGATCGTGCCCGTATGGATGCGATTTTTGAGGAGGCGTTGACGCCGTTCGTTGTTCTGCGGAACGGCGGTCGTCTTCAGATTGAGAGAACGAGCGCCTTGACGGCAATTGACGTTGATTCGGCGGGCCGGGTCGGTCGGGGCAGTGCCGGCGCGCGGGCGGTGGCGGTTGGACGCGATGCTGCCATTGAGGCAGGCCGTCAAGCCTTGCTGAGGCGCCTCGGGGGGCTTCTCGTGATTGATTGTCCAGGGCCCCTCAATCGGGAGGGTGGCGCCAAAATTCGGGGCGCTTTGTCAGATGCCCTGTCGCGAATGAGCACGTTGTCTGTTCAGTTAGACGGTCCTTCCAGGCTGGGGCTCTTGCAGGTGGCATTGCCGTGGCAGTTTCGACCGGTCGATGAAATTCTGCACGAACCGGGTGGAGAGGAAGGGGGAGAAACCGGGCTGATCCGCCTCCTGAGGGAGGCCGAAACCGAGGCGAAGGCGCGGCCTGCGGCCTTTTTCCGTCTTGTCCTCAGCGGCGCGGTCGCCGATGCCTACACGTGCCGCAAGGCGGTTTGCGATGCGCTGCTTGACAAGACATTTCATGGTCGGGTGAGCGTTCAGACGAGCGCGGCAGGGTTCAGCAGGGTTGAGATCGCATGAAACAGAAACCATGTCCCATATGCGAGAAGCCGGTTCGTCAGACGGCTTTCCGGCCGTTTTGTTCCAAAAGATGCGCGGACCTTGATTTGTCGCGGTGGCTGAAAGGCAGCTACGCCATACCGGGGCGGCCCAGTGATGAAGCAGACGATGTCCCCGGAGACGCCGACGATGCTTAAAGGTGTTATCGGTCTTCACAAAGGCACCCGAGTCACCTAGGAGGTCGAAAAGGGAGCTCCCCATGCAAATCCGACAAGCCATCACCTTCGACGACGTGCTGCTTCAGCCCGGCGCGAGCGAGGTGACCCCGTCCGAGGTCGAAACGGCCACCTATCTCACCAAGACCATTGGCCTGAACATTCCGCTGATTTCTGCGGCGATGGATACGGTGACAGAAGCGAGGCTGGCCATTGCCATGGCGCAAGCGGGCGGCATTGGGGTGATCCATCGCAACTATACGGTGGAGGAACAGGCCGCGCAGGTCACGCAGGTCAAAAAATTTGAAAGCGGCGTCGTGATGAACCCGGTCACCATTGACCCGGGTGCCAGCCTTGCCGAGCTCAAGGCGCTGAAAGACCGGACCGGTTTTTCCGGTATACCGGTCGTCGATCAGGGCAAGCTGGTGGGCATTATCACCAATCGCGATACCCGCTTCGTGGAAGATCTGAACCAACCCGTGGGCAGCCTGATGACCCGCGAGGTGGTGTCGGTCACCATGGCAACGCCGATTGAGGAGGCCCGTCATCTGCTGCACCGGCATCGGATTGAGCGACTGGTCATCGTGGATGAGGATGACCATTGTGTCGGTCTGCTGACGGTCAAGGATATGGACAAGGCTGCCGTGAACCCCAATGCGGCCAAGGATGCCAGCGGACGTCTTCGGGTGGCAGCGGCATCGACGGTGGGTGATGCCGGCTATGAACGCACGGCGGCCCTGATTGAGGCCGGAGCGTCCCTG
>CAJXMY010000206.1 GCA_913056435.1 uncultured Hyphomonadaceae bacterium
GAAGGATTGCCGTTCCATCTCTTCCGGGGTGGACAAAACACTCCGGACTTGCGCGGACAAGGAGGGGTCGGCGAGATCGAGATCGGGCAGCTCGACTTGGAAGTTCAGCTCGGGGGCCGTCAAGCTGCCCCGGATGCCCATGCCCACATCCACGAGCGTTTTCTCACCCCTGGCGATGGTCGGGACGATGGGGGACGGATTGGCCCGCAGGGAGGAGAAGGCGAGCAGGTCGAGTTCCGCAGCGTAGGGGTCGCCGTCCCAATCAATGCGGCCACCGGGGGCGATGTCACCCTGAAACGAGCGCCCGTGAACGTCCTGGGCGCCATGATTGATGCCCTCGAACAAGCAGGTGTCACTGTAGACAGCGACCCTTCGGCGGAAACACTTCGGGTCGCCCGAAGTACCGCCCCCTTAAGAGCGGTGAGCATAAATACGCAGCCGCATCCGGGTTTCCCGACCGATCTCCAGGCCCAGTTCATGGCGCTGATGTCTCTTGCGGACGGAACATCAATCATCCGTGAGACCATTTTCGAGAACAGGTTCATGCACGCACCCGAGCTGTCGCGCCTTGGAGCAAATATAGAGGTTGGGGGACGCGAGGCGGTTGTGAAAGGTGTACCAAATCTGAAAGGGGCCCCAGTAATGGCCACAGATTTGAGGGCATCTGTATCATTGGTTATTGCAGCTCTGGCGGCCGACGGACTGACTGAGGTGAGCCGGATCTATCACTTAGATCGAGGTTTCGAATGCCTCGAGGAGAAGCTGGCCGCCTGTGGGGCATTGATTCAGCGCGTGTCTGCGGAAGAGGGCTGAGGTCCATGGGAAACGAAGTCGGTCTTAGACTGCTCGCGCATGACTCGGAGGATCTGGAGGTGATTTCGTCGGCGCTCCAGGACGCGGTTCTGAAGGCCGAACACTTACGGTATGACGCCCGGCGGCGCAGTTTCCATATCGAGATGAACCGATATCGTTGGGAACGACCGGCCGCAAGATTCCGGACGCGATCACTTCTTTCCGTGGACGGTGTCACGCGGGTCCGGACTAGGGCGGTTTCGAGGCGGGACCCCGATATGATTTACTCGTTGCTGTCGATGACCTTCAAACCTGCAGCGGACCCTCCGGGCGGGCAACTCTGTCTCCTATTTGCAGGTGATGGTGAGATTGAGCTGACGGTCGAGGCGCTTGATGTAACCTTGTTCGACAGCAGTTATGAGTGGCCCGCCCGCGATGAACCAGATCATGACAGGAAGAGATGATGGCACGATATTTTTCGACCAGACATCCGGATTTTGAGTCCGCCTTTGCGACGTTTTTGGACGAGCCCCGTGGGGCTGTTGAAAACGTCAGGGATACTGTCAGCTCCATTTTGGCGGATGTCGAAAGACGCGGGGCTGCTGCCGTCCGGGCATTCACGTTGAAATTCGACCATCTGGATATTGATCCAGGCACGCTGATGGCGGAGGCGGTGGATCTCCATGCCCTGTCTGCGACATGCCCCGAGGATTTGCGTCTCGCCATTGATTTCGCGGCGGAGCGGATTGCAAACTATCATCGGGGGCAGCGCCCGGTCGATCACTCTTATGTTGACAGTGCGGGAGTTTCACTGGGGTGGCGTTGGACCGCCCTCGACTCTGTTGGGGTCTATGTCCCCGGTGGACGGGCGTCCTATCCCAGTTCGGTCCTGATGAATGTCGTTCCGGCAAAGATCGCCGGAGTAGGCAGGATCGTCATGGTGGCGCCGGCGCCTCGCGGTGAGTTGTCTCCTGCTGTGGCCTACGCAGCCATAAAGGCCGGTGTTGACGAGTTCTATCCCATTGGTGGAGCACAGGCCGTGGGGGCTCTGGCCTTTGGTGCGGGGGCGCTGCGGCCCGTGGACAAGATTGTGGGGCCAGGAAACGCCTTCGTTGCCGAGGCAAAGCGGCAGGTTTTTGGGCGGGTCGGGATTGATACAATTGCCGGGCCAAGTGAGATCCTCGTCATCGCGGACGATACGGCCAATCCGGATTGGATCGCTGCCGACCTGCTAAGTCAGTCTGAACACGATCCTTCTTCTCAGTCTATTCTGATCACGACGGAGCCGGCGTTGGCCGCCGCTGCGGATCAGGCAGTGAAAAAACACCTGAAAACGTTGCCGACCGGAGAGCGGGCGGGTCAGGCCTGGGCAGAGCACGGCGCCATTATTGAGGTCACATCACTCGACGAAGCCGCAGAGATTGCCAATCGAATTGCCGCAGAGCATCTGGAGCTGGCGATTGCGGACCCGGAGGGCCTCCTGGACCAGATACGCCATGCGGGTGCGGTATTCCTGGGCCACCATACGCCCGAGGCGCTGGGCGATTATGTCACGGGGTCTAATCATGTCCTGCCCACAAGTCGGGCTGCGCGCTTTAGTTCCGGCCTCGGCCTTCTGGATTTCCTTAAACGGATGAGCGTGCAAAAGGCGGGCCGGGATGGTTTTGAGGCTCTTGCACCCGCAGCACTTCGTCTTGCGGAGGCAGAGGGCTTGCCAGCGCATGCGCTCTCTGTCTCAATCCGCTCGAACAAATCGGGACTGGGTTGACGCGTAAATGACGGATCACCGCCTCATTACAATTGACATTGACGAGGACACCCTTGCAGCTTCGGGACCTGATGCGGAGCACGAACGGCGCGTTGCGATCTTTGACCTGATCGAGTCCAACAGTTTTGAGGTCGAGGGAGTGTCCAAGGGACCTTATGGTCTTTATTTGTCGCTTCAGGAACGTAAGCTGGTTTTTGATGTTCGCAGCGAAAGTGGTGAGGCGGTTCACGTTTTCATATTATCTATGACACCTTTCCGTGGGATTATTCGAGATTACTTCATGATATGCGAGAGCTATTACGATGCTATTCGCCATGCCACGCCACACCAGATAGAAGCCATCGATATGGCTCGGCGTGGTTTACATAATGAGGGGTCCGACCTGCTTGCTGAGAGGCTTGTGGGCAAAGTGAAAGTGAACTTTGATACCTCACGTCGCCTCTTCACCTTGATTTGCGCTTTGCACACCGGGCAGGTTCGCAGCAATGTCCGCTAGCGGCCGGTAAAAACTGGTGGGCGGCGTTCCACGAAGCTTGCAACGCCCTCCTTGAAGTCCTGCGTGCGGAAACTGGCGTTCATTTCCTGATCTGCGGTGTCCAGCGCTTCGGAAAAGCTTTGGAAATAGGCGGCTCGGACCTGCCGCTTCATGACGGCAATGGAGCGCGGTGAGACCTGTGTTGCCATATGACGCGCCACCTGTTCAACATGGGGCAACAGCTCGTTCAGGGGCAAGGCTTTGTTGACGAGGCCAATTCTTTCCGCTTCAGGCCCCAGAAATTTTCGAGCTGTGAAAAGGAGGTCAAGGGCATGAGCCTCACCCACCAGTCTCGGAAGTAGCCAGGAGATACCGTGTTCGGCGATCAGGCCCCGTTGAGAAAATGCCGTCGTGAATTTCGCTTCGCAAGCCGCGAAACGCAGGTCTGCGTAAAGCGACAACACTAGGCCAATTCCGGCAATCGGGCCATTGATGGCGCATATAATTGGCTTTGGGCAGCTGAACATATAGCCGAAACGCCCAGAGAAAAGGCTTTCCACGCCTGGGCCGGGGGCGTCCGGGAAAGGGTCGGCTATGACTGGCCGGCTCGATCGGTGCGGCGCGTTGGCTTCCGGTGAAATTTTCTGCAATCCATCCATATCGGCCCCAGCGCAGAATCCGCGTCCAGCGCCTGTGAGTATGATGCAGCCGATTTTAGGGTCGCGCCCGGCGTTCAAGATTGCCGTCTCAAGTTGTCCCTGCATGGTTTCGGTCCATGCATTCAGCCGGTCCGGCCTGTTGAGCGTGACGGTCAAGACGCCCTGATTCAGCTCGGTTTCAACATGTTTACTGTCTGTCATTCCGCCATCTTTCCTTTGGGATGCTCGGAAACCGTCGGGAGCTGCAGAATGTCAGCCGCCGCGAAACCGACCGGATCTTGGGAAGCCCTTAGGCACCAATTTGCCAGATTGAGCACGTTTTCCGACCCATTCGCGCCACTCAGGAAAGGCCCTGTGTCGGTCCCCCGTTGAAACGATCAGGCCGTCTTCACTATCGAAAACCATCGCATCGGCCAGATAATCTGAGCCCCGATATGATTGGAGCTTGACCCCC
>CAJXMY010000207.1 GCA_913056435.1 uncultured Hyphomonadaceae bacterium
GCCACGTTTTGTTGGCGCCCATCAAAGATGTTGGCGAGCACGTCGTAACACGAGTTCAGCAGGCGTTGCATGTCCTCAGAGCTCTGCAAGGCATCTTCTGCGAGAATCACATCCTCGGGCGGAAACTCAACCCCAAGGTCACCCCTCGCAATCATGATGGCATCCGTGGCGGCGATAATCTGGTCGATCCCCGAAATCGCAGCGGGTTTTTCGATCTTCGAGACGATCATGGCCCGGTCACCAATCAGTGCGCGGGCCTCCAGCACATCTTCTGCCGACTGCACAAAGCTCAGCGCGATGAGATCCGCCCCGAGCTCAAGGGCAAAAGCGAGGTCGGTCCTGTCCTTTGTCGACAGTGCAGGGACGGGCAGGGTTTTCCCCCGGACCGTGAACCCTTTCCGGTCTTTCAGTGTCCCGGGGAACTCGGCCCGGACCCGCGGCGCCTCCCCGGCCTCAATCACCGTAAAGATCAGCAGGCCATCATCAGCAAGGATCACATCTCCCACATCGAGGACCGACAGAATCTCCGCACGCGGAACGGGGATGGTCTCAGGCTGGTCGGTGGACTCGCCAACCACCAGAGCATATTCCGCCCGAAAACCGAGCTTCAGCGCCCCTCCGGGAAATTGCCCGACACGAATTTTCGGTCCCTGCATGTCCGCGAGGACGGCCAGTGGCCGTCCCAGCGTCTCCTCTGCGGCCCTGACAGCCGCATAAGTGGCCGCATGCTGCTCGTGACTGCCATGGCTGAAATTCAGGCGGAACACGTCGACCCCGGCCTCTGCCAGCAATCGGATCGTGTCCGGAGCCGAACTGCCGGGTCCGAGTGTCGCCACGATTTTTGCCTTCCGGCCTCGCAAACGCGACGCTGGAGCCTGTAATCCGACCATGTGCGTCCGTCCTAGTTTCGGCTTTTGTCGACCAGACGGTCATTCTGTGCCCAGTGCATCATGCCGCGCAGTTTCTCTCCGACCTCTTCGATCAGATGATCGTTCATACGCGCCCGGCGGGCCAAGAAGCTGGGGGCCCCGGCCTGATTTTCAAGAACCCAGTCGCGGGCAAATTTCCCGGACTGGATGTCATCCAGAACCGCCTTCATGGCGGCCTTGCTGTCGGCCGAGATCACCCGTGGTCCGGAAACGTATTCTCCGTATTCCGCGGTATTGGAGATCGAATAGTTCATGTTGGCGATACCGCCCTCATAAATCAGATCGACAATGAGCTTGGTCTCATGCAGGCACTCGAAATAAGCCATTTCGGGCGCGTAGCCCGCCTCAACCAGAGTCTCAAAGCCGGCCTTGATCAGCTCAACGATGCCGCCACACAGCACCGCCTGCTCACCGAACAAATCGGTTTCTGTTTCTTCCTTGAAGGTGGTTTCAATCACCCCCGCCCGTGTGTTGCCAATCGCCTTTGAATAAGACAGCGCCACCTGACGCGCCTCGCCCGTCGCATCCTGGTGGATCGCAACCAGGCCGGGCAGGCCAAACCCGCGGCTGAACTGGTCGCGCAGCGTGTGCCCCGGGCCTTTTGGCGCAGACAGAGACACATCCACGGAGGCCGAAGGACGAATGAGATTATAATGGATATTGAATCCATGACCGAACATGATGTGCTGGCCCGCCCGGACATTGGGTTCAATTTCGTTTGCCCAGAGCACGGCCTGCTTCTCGTCCGGGACAAGAATCATCACCACATCAGCCCACTGGGTGGCCTCCGCGGGGGTCATGACGCTCAGTCCCTCAGCCTCTGCTTTCGGCCGGGACTGAGAACTTTCCTGCAAACCGACGCGGACGTCGACTTTGCTCTCTTTCAGGTTCAGCGCATGCGCATGGCCCTGGCTGCCATAGCCAATTACCGCAACTTTTTTGGCCTGGATCAAAGCGAGATCAGCGTCTTGCTCATAATAAATCTTCATGTCGGTCTCACTCCTTGAAACTCTGTTCGGTCTGAATGGGTCACTATCTAGCTGGCTTCAGCGCCACGTTTAATCGAAAGCACGCCTGTGCGGCTGATCTCCACAAGCCCAAGGGGCTTCATCAATTTCCGGAACTCATCAATCTTTTCACTGGCTCCGGTCAACTCAAAAATGAAGCTCTCATTGGTCGTATCCACGACGCGCGCGCGAAAAATCTCCGCGATGCGCAGGGCCTCAACGCGCTTCTCGCCGGTTCCGGCGACTTTCAACAAAGCCAGCTCACGCTCAAGGCCCCGATGCGACTTGGTAATATCAGTGACGCTGGCGACCGGAACGAGGCGCAGCAACTGCGCCTTGATCTGTTCCAGCATGGCTGGCGTCCCAATGGTCACAATCGTGATCCGGGACCTGTGCCGGCGTTGATCGACCTCTGCAACGGTCAGGCTTTCAATATTGTAGCCACGTGCAGAGAACAAACCAACGACCCGGCCAAGGACCCCCGGTTCATTATCAACGAGGATGGCGAGCGTGCATTTCTCCGCCCGTTCATCGACGTGGCTCATATCATAGGCGCTCGCTGGATCATCCATCGTTCCCACCTTTCCCCATTATTGAACCCGACTGGCGCTCCCCATGCCAGAGACCGCATGTTTCGGGAAGAGTCAAAGATGCATGGCTTCCATTCTGCTTACACAAGCTTACGACCCGCCTCATCAATTTCATCCCCGGAAATTTTCGACAGGATCATCTCGTTGTGCGCGGCTCCCGATGGGATCATCGGAAGACAATTTTCTTCCTTTGCCACCCGGCAATCGAACACCACAGGGCCATCATGATTGATCATGTCGAGAATGGCGGCATCAAGGTCCTTGGGGTCCTCACACCTCAGGCCCTTGGCCCCGTAGGCCTCTGCCAGTTTGACAAAATCCGGCAGGCTTTCGGAATAGGAGTGAGAATACCGTTCGCCATGCAGCAATTCCTGCCACTGCCGGACCATGCCCATCCATTCATTGTTGAGAATGAAGATCTTGATCGGCAGATCGTACTGGACCGCCGTTGACAGCTCCTGCATTACCATCTGCACGCTGGCTTCTCCAGCAATGTCGATGACGAGGGCGTCCTTATGCCCGGCCTGAATCCCAACCGCTGCTGGCAAACCGTAACCCATGGTGCCCAGACCACCCGACGTCATCCAGTGATTGGGGTCCTCGAAATGAAAATGCTGCGCCGCCCACATCTGATGCTGGCCGACCTCTGTTGAAATATAAGGATTCCGGGACTTCGTCAGCTCATACAACCGCTCCACGGCGAATTGCGGCTTGATGACGGTCTCGCTTTGCTCATAGGCGAAACAGTCGACGGACCGCCACTCTTCGATTTTGGCTTTCCAGCGTGACAGATCCGGTTTCACAGCCCGACTGCCTTTCCAGGCTGCCAGCAGAGCCTGCAGCGCCTCGCCACAATCTGCAATGATGGGCAGATCCACCCGTATGACCTTGTTGATGGAACTGGGATCAATATCGATATGGATTTTCTTCGATCCGGGTGAAAAGGCATCGATGCGGCCGGTGACCCGGTCATCAAACCGCGCCCCGACGCAGATCATCAAGTCACAATCATGCATGGCGTGATTGGCCTCATAGCTTCCATGCATGCCCAGCATACCCAGCCAGTCCGGATGGGAGGCCGGGAACGCGCCCAGCCCCATCAAGGTGCTGGTCACCGGAAAACCCGTTTCCGCCTGCAGGGCCCGCAGCGCCTCTGACGCGGCCGGACCAGAATTGATCACGCCTCCGCCCGTGTAGAAGACCGGCCGCTGGGCCTTGCGCATCATGGCCACCGCTTCTTCAATGGCCACGGGATGCGGGGTTGTCTGCGGATTATAGGTCAGCTTCCTGATCCCCTCGCGCCCGATATAAGGCCCGGTGGCAAACTGGACGTCCTTGGGAATATCGATCACGACCGGTCCGGGTCGACCCGTTGTCGCGATCAGGAACGCCTCATGAATGGTCCTCGCCAGATCGTCGACGTGCATGACCAGATAATTGTGTTTTGCGCATCCCCGTGTGATCCCGACCGTATCACATTCCTGAAAGGCATCGGTTCCAATCAAATGGGTGGGCACCTGACCCGTCAGGACCACCATGGGAATGGAGTCCATCATGGCGTCCGTGATCGGCGTAATCATATTCGTGGCACCAGGCCCCGAGGTGACCAGAGCAACGCCCG
>CAJXMY010000208.1 GCA_913056435.1 uncultured Hyphomonadaceae bacterium
GGCGGGTTGCTGGGGAACGCACGATAGCGAGGCTGGGGCCAAAGCAGGTGAAAACACAGAAGGCTGCGGTCATCTTTGACCGCCGGCTGTCGGCCAGCCTGCTGGGGCCATTGCTCGGGGCGATCAGCGGGCCCAGCATTGCGCGAGGAGTGAGCTTTCTGAAAGATCGTCTGGGAGATCAGATTTTTGCGCCCGACATTCAAATCATAGATGATCCGTTCCGGCGCAGGGGTATGGGGTCCCGGCTTCATGACGGAGAGGGCCGTCCCGTGTCGCGGCGGCATGTGGTTGAGGATGGCGTCCTTTCAGAATGGCTTCTCAATGGGTCTTCGGCGCGTCAGCTTGGTCTGAAACCCAATGGGTATGCGCAGGGAGGTTTCGGCTCGCCACCCGGGGTCGGGGTATCGAATCTGTTTCTGGCGGCGGGCACTCAGAGCCCGGCTGAACTGATGGCGGAGGCTGGCAAGGGATTGCTGGTGTCTGACATGTTTGGCCCGTCGATCAATCCTAACACCGGGGATTATTCGGTCGGTGTGGCCGGTTTCTGGTTTGAGCAAGGGGAACTTCAGCATCCGGTGTCCGAGGTGACGATTGCAAGCGATCTGCAGACCATGTTCGCGAGCCTGAAAGCCGCCAATGATCTTGAGTTTCGGGGGACTCGTGACGCGCCCTCCTTGCTCATTGAGGGGATGTCGATTGCCGGCGACTGAGGCAGACCGCGCTGATCTGGCCCTGTTGCAGGAGGTGGCAGAGGAAGCAGGAAAGCTGGCCCACAGCTTTTACGGAAAGGCAGGGCTGGATGTCTGGGACAAAAGTCGCGGCGATCCCGTGACCGAGGCAGACCTCGCGGTGAATGAACTGGTTCGGCGCCGGCTCCTGAGTGCCCGTCCTAATTATGGCTGGTTATCGGAAGAAAACGCGCTCAGCGATCATCGCCGGGACCAGAGCCGGGTCTGGGTCCTTGATCCGATCGATGGGACCAGGGCGTTTATGCGCACGGAGCCGTATTGGTGCATCGGGATTGGTGTGATTGATCATGGCCATGCCAGAGCCGGCCTGGTCCATGCGCCGGTGCTCGGAGAGACCTATGTCGCGGTTCAAGGAGAAACGGCCACCTGTAACGGGTCGACGCTGCAGGTCTCTGATGCCCAGACGATCCAAGGGTGCCGGATGGTGGCCACTGAAGCCATGTTCTCCCATCCGGCCTGGCCCGAGCCCTGGCCGGACATGGAATTTGCCCGACCGAAACCGAATGCAACCTTGCTGCGGATGTGCTGGGTGGCAAGCGGTCGATGGGACGCGACCATGGCTCTCGTCCGGAAGTCGGACTGGGACCTGGCCCCGGCCAGCCTGATCGTTCAGCAGGCAGGTGGCGAGGCCTCGACCCATCTGGGTGAACGGTTCCTGTTCAACCGGACCGTCCCCGCGCAAAGAAGCGTTCTGGCCGCTGGAAAGCGCCTTCATTCCCTGCTACAGGCGCGCTGCAGCGGCGTGCGTTTGGTCGACCCGAACGATCCGGGAGATGCGTAGCGCTGCTGGGCTTCGGTTACAGGAAGGATGACATGACCGATACTGCGTCAAAAACCCAGCTTCTTCATCTGGTCTTCGGGGGGGAACTGAAAGACGTCTCCCGCGTTGAGTTCTCGGACCTGTCCAAGGTTGATTTTATCGGCGCCTATGGCGACTATCAGTCTGCCTATGATGCCTGGAAGGGGGCCGCACAGCGAACCGTCGACGATGCCGGAACCCGGTATTTCATTCTGCACGCGCACAGATTGCTGGATCCGGAAACAGGACATCACCATAAAGTCTGACGCCGCCTCTTCCCCGCCCACCCGCGGCAGTCTTTGGCGCCTGTTCGGAGCCTATTTCAGCCCACATTTGGGCTGGTTCTTGCTGGGCACCCTGTTCGCGATCCTGACGGCCGCCTTTGCGAATGGCTACGCTGGGATCCTCGCTTATGTGGGCAACCAGATCCAGGCCTCCATACAGGGCCCGCAAGCCAGCACTGGATGGGTTATCTGGGCGTCGGTCGGAATTGTCGGGCTGTCGGCTGGACGGGCATTGTCGCTCTATTTGATGACCGTGATCAATAATACCGGAGTCCAGAGAGCTCTGGTGGATATTCAGGCGGCTCAGTTTGACGCGCTGTGCGATGGTGATTTCAGCCGTATGGCCGGGGAATCGTCCGGCGGCTTCGTGTCACGGTTCATCAATGATGTGAATGCGATCCGGGATGCGGGGCTTCGGTTTGCGAACAATTTCACCAAAAGCATTGTGACGGTGATCGGTGCATTTCTGATTATGCTATATCTCGACTGGACTCTGACTCTGATTTTGCTTGTGGCCTATCCCATTGCCTTTGGGCCGGTCATTGCTCTGGGGAATCGGGTGCGGAAACGGGCCAGGACCGCCCAGAAACAGGTCGGAGAGGTGACGGCCCTTCTAAGTGAGGGATTTCAGGCGGCCCGGGTGGTTAAAGCGTATGGTCTGGAAGATTATCAGAAGGGAAAAGCCCGCGCCGGGTTTCTGGAACGCTCTCGTCTCTTTCTGAAAGTTTTGACCGATCGCGCCGCAGTAGATCCGATCCTCGAGGTGACCGGTGGTCTTGCGCTGGCTGGTATCCTTGGCGTGTCAGCCTGGCAAATTGCTGGGGGGGGCAGCTCATTGGGCGATTTGTTGGGGATTATTGCCGCGATTGGCATTGCGGCGCCGGAGCTGCGGGCTTTGGGCACCCTGAACGCCGTTGCGCAGGAGGGCGGTGGCGCCGCGGATCGCGTGTTCGAGATCCTGGACCGCCCCCCCGAGGTTCGGGATTCCGCCGAGGCCATCGGTCTGAAGGACGTTCAGGGCCATATCCGCTTTCAGGATGTTGAGTTCTCGTATCCAGACGGGACGGAGGTTCTCAAGGGTCTCACTTTTGAGATCCGGGCCGGTGAGACGGTGGCGCTGGTTGGGCCGAGCGGTGCCGGCAAATCCACTGTCTTTAACCTGCTGCTTCGCCTCTATGACATTCAGTCTGGAAGCATTGAGCTCGATGGACATCCCATCACCGGCCTTCAATCGCAGAGTTTGCGGCGGTCCATGGCACTGGTCTCGCAGGATACCGCATTGTTCGATGATACTGTTGGGGCCAATATTGCTCTGGGACGGCTGGGCGCTCAACAGGAGGAGGTGTCCGTGGCCGCCCGTGCGGCTTTTGCGGACGAGTTTATCTCAACCCTGCCCGGTGCCTATGAGGCCCCAGTGGGCGAGGCTGGACGAAATCTGTCGGGCGGACAGCGGCAGAGAGTTGCCCTGGCCCGCGCAATCCTGCGGGATGCGCCCATCCTCTTGCTGGATGAAGCGACGTCCGCCCTTGATGCGGAAAGCGAGGCGCGGGTGCAGGCTGCGCTGGCCGGGGTCACACAGGGGCGAACGAGCCTGATTATTGCACATCGGCTGTCAACGGTGCGCTCTGCCGACCGGATTCTGGTGATCGATGGCGGATCCGTCGTGGAATCCGGCGACCATGAGGAGCTTATGGCGCAGGACGGACTGTACCGGCGTCTGGTTTCGCTTCAGCTCAGCTGATCCCGGTGACGGGCCGTTCCTTTGGGAGTTGGGCAGCGGCTGTTCTCAGAAAACGCGCCAGTTTTTCCGGGGATTCGGCGCCCTGGACGGCGATCTGGCGATGGGCAATGAAGGTCGGCACACCTGAGATGCCCATCTGTCGGAATCGCTCGGCTTCCTCCCGCGTCGTTTCGACATCGGCGTCTGTGGCCAGCAGATCGGAGACAATGTTCGCGTCAAGCCCAATCCGCCCGGCGAGCGTTACGAGAACCTCGTGATCGCCAATATCGAGGCCCTGAGTGAAGAAGGCATCGAAGAGGGCTTCTTTGGCCTGTATGCCGAGGGTCTGACCCTGGGCCCAGCGCACCAGCCGGTGAGCATTGAAGCTGCTGGGCCGGCGGCGGATGCGATCGAAATTGAAGGTGATGTCATGCTCCTCGCCCAGCTGAACCAGAGCCTCCCGCATGGCATTCGATCGGGCGCGCGCGTCATCACTTGCGAATTTTCCGCGCATATAGGCCTTGTAGTCCGTGCCCGCCGGAGGGATGGTCGGGTCCAGTTCGAAAGGGCGGAACAGG
>CAJXMY010000209.1 GCA_913056435.1 uncultured Hyphomonadaceae bacterium
CCCTGCGTCCGTCGGAACGGGATTGGTCTTTTACCGAACCGACATGGAGCAGCCTCAGCCGATCCTTGCGCGTGGCGACCATGTCAGCGAGGTGCAGCTGGGCACCACGCTCATGAATGAGGCCGGGCAAACCGTTGCGACTGTGGAGCATTTTCTGGCGGCTTGTGCCGGGGTCGGCCTCGACAATATGGTGATCGAGATCGATGGCCCTGAAGTTCCAATCATGGATGGTTCCGCTGCTGTTTTTTGTGACCTCTTCCTGAAGGCGGGCCTCAAACGTCAGAGCGCATTCAGGCGTCGGATTCGCATTCTGGAGACAGTTGAGGTCCGCGATGGCGTGAAATGGGCGCGCCTCGCGCCGAGCCCAGAGGCTGTGTTAACCCTGCGCGCGAAGATCGAATTTGACAGCCGGGCCATCGGGACACAGCAAATGGCCCTGCGGCTTGCACCGGGTCAGTTTGCTGCAGACATCGCGTTCGCACGGACCTTTGGGTTCTCAAGAGACGTGGAAACGCTAAAGGCGATGGGGCTGGCCCGCGGAGGGTCGCTAGAGAACGCCATCGTGGTGGATGGGGATGAGGTGCTGAACCCCGAGGGCTTGCGCAGTGATGACGAATTCATCCGGCACAAATTACTCGACGCGGTGGGTGACCTGATGCTGGCCGGCGGCCCGATTGCAGGGCTTTACGAGGCCTATCAGCCGGGTCATGCCATGAACAACAAGTTGGTGCGGGCCCTGCTCTCACGCCCGGAGGCCTGGACCTGGCAGACGGATAAGCCGGAGATCGCAGACGCCTGGGCCGGCGAGGCCGCTCACCTTTAGGCGCTAGTCGAGCATCCATTCAGGCGGTGCCGTTTTATCCTGTGCCTGTGGCAAGTCTGGCTGGGGATAACGGGTCAGAAGCTCTGCGGTGATACGGTCGGCCACCCGTTCGGCTTCCCGAAGGGGTGTATAGTCCCAGTGCGACAGGCTCCCTTCGAACCAGCGCGCGCATCCTCTGGCGATTAGGGACTCATGAAAGTGATCAAACTTGCGGCTGGATCCGCTCAGCCGGGCCATGTGGATGGGGAGACCGTGCCAGGCCGCATCGGACAACATATTGGCACTGTCTTCAGTCACAATGGCGACAGAGGAATAGAGCAGCCAGCCCAGATAAGGGTTTGGTCCGTCATGGGGGCCTGACCAGAATTTTGCCCCCGTGCGATCCGCGAAGGCGCGCATTTGAGCAACAACATCCAGCGGGGTTCGGCGGGAGGTCGTGATCCGGAGGCGCCAGCCGCCCTTTGTTAGCTGGTCGAGCTGGGCCATCAGGTGATCCTGGTCGGTCTGTGTGAACCGATGAATTTTCGAATGGCCTCCGAGGATGACAATCGCACTCTGCTTGGGCTCGTCTGATAGCTCTACAAAGGTCTGTCCCGCCTCTTCAATGGCCTCCTCAGAGAAGAAGGAAGGCGACCCCAATGTCCGGATCACATTCTCGCCGCGCAGCCCGTCATGGTCAGGAACAACCACCAGATCGAACAGGCTCGGGTCCATTTTGGGGTCAAGGATCTGGACCGTAAATGTCTCACCAGCACTCCAGCGGCGCACATCGCGTGTGAACGGAGCGCTGCGGCGCCCTGCAGCGATCCAGAGGGAGGGCCAGGGTGGCTGAAGCGATCGTCTTTGGACGGCTGGAACCGACCATCTGGACAAGCGCCACATCGATGCCGGCAGCCATGTCCAGGGCGCGCGGGGCGACAGGTTAAGGGGACCATCCCGGTCCCCTGTGCCGGCGATATGCGCGAGTTGGATCCAGCGCCTCGTCTGGCTCAGTGCTTGTATCAAGGCGCTGGCCTGGGCAACATTTCCCGCCCGGCCATCGCTGACGGACCAGAGGGTTGGACCTAGTCTGTCATTGTATGTTGCCACAGTCTCTCCTTCACCCTCCTGCTTGCCGATATGGTGTCAGAATATGTCAGGCGGGAGCAGAGGGAAGTGCGGAGAGCCTTCTGACTATTTGAATTTGAGGTCCGCGATTTCATAAGCGCGGGCACCGCCTGGGGCGGCAACCTCAGTTTCATCGCCGACTTCCTTCCCGATCAGGGCGCGGGCCATCGGGGACGAATTAGAAATCTTGCCTTTGGAGATATCCGCCTCGTCTTCTCCGACGATGCGATAGGTAGCTTCCTGTTCGGTCTCGACATCAATCACCGTGACAATCGCGCCGAAGACGACCTTGTTCCCCTTGACCTTGCTGGCATCGATCACTTCGGCTCGTGATAATTTGTCCTCGAGCTCACTGATCCGGCCCTCAATAAAGGACTGTTTTTCCTTCGCCGCGTGATATTCGGCGTTTTCGGACAGGTCGCCATGCTCCCGTGCGACTGAGATCGCTTCAATAATTGAGGGGCGTTCGACGGTTTTTAAGTGCTTCAGCTCGGCATCAAGGGCCGCATGGCCTTCTGCCGTCATCGGGGTGCGTTGCATGAGCTATACCCTTGTACCAACCTCTGGCCAGCGCGATTAATCCAATACAAAAACCGGTCCAGACGGTCCTTGTTTTTGTCTAAGTGGTCATTGTTTGCTGAGACTGCAAGGCTTTAACGGTCAATCTTCGCTGACTTTGTATCCGTATCGCTTCGACCGCCGCACGAGACGCCGACAGGGTGGTATAATAGGGAATACCATGGGTCACGGCGGCCCGGCGAATGGATTTCGAATCTCTGAGAGACTGGTCCCCCTCTGTGGTGTTCAAAACGAGATGGATGTCGCCATTGATCATCTCGTCCACAATATGAGGCTGACCCTCGATAACTTTCTTGACAACTCTGGGTGTCAGGCCGGCCTCCGTCAGAAACTTGGCTGTCCCACGGGTCGCGACGATGTCAAAGCCCAGCGTCTCCAGCTCGCGAGCAACATCAAGAATGCCCGTTTTGTCGGCATCCTTCACCGAGACGAAGGCTGTTCCGGTCCCGGGCAAGGTCACGCCCGCTGCCAATTGTGACTTGAGGAACGCGGAGGCGAAATCATCATCCCAGCCCATGACCTCGCCGGTGGAGCGCATCTCAGGCCCCAGGACCGGATCAACATTTGCGAACCGTCCAAAGGGGAACACCGCTTCTTTCACGGCGACCCGCTGGGCCTCGGCATGGCGAAGGTCGAAATCGGTGAGATGTTGGCCAGCCATGATCTGAGCTGCAATCCGGGCCACGGGTGCGCCGATCGCCTTGGCCACGAAGGGGACTGTCCTAGAGGCCCGGGGATTGGCCTCCAGAACAAAGATCTCATCGCCCTTCACGGCGTATTGAATGTTGATCAGGCCCCGAACGTTCAGGGCACGGGCGAGGGCAATGGTTTGCTCTGAGAGGCGGGCAATCATCGTCGGTGGCAGGCTGTAGGGCGGCAGGGCACAGGCGCTGTCCCCCGAATGAACGCCCGCCTCTTCAATATGTTCCATGATCCCCGCCACATGAACATCGCGTCCGTCACAGAGCGCATCGACATCGACTTCGATGGCGTCGGACAGGTAGCGGTCTAGGAACAGGGACGCGTCCCCTGACACCGCCAGCGCTGTGGCGGCATAGGCCTTCACGTCTTCCGCCGATCGACAGATGCGCATGGCGGTTCCGCTCAGGACAAAGGATGGCCGAAGCATGATGGGGTAACCAAGGTCCTCGGCACGTTTCAGGGTTTCTTCAACGGATCGTGCAGTTGCCGAGGGCGGTTGCCTGATCCCCAGCTTGGCCAGAAGGGCCGACCATTGGTGCCGGTCCTCGGCAAGCTCGATGGACAGGGGAGACGTCCCCAGTATCGGGGTACCAGCTTCGTGGAGCGGCATGGCCAGCTTCAGGGGCGTCTGACCGCCAAACTGGACGATTACGCCTTCAAGGGTCCCTGCCCCCTGTTCCTTGTGGATAATCTCACTGACATGCTCCTGCGTCAGGGGCTCGAAATACAACCGGTCAGAGGTGTCATAGTCCGTGGAGACGGTTTCGGGATTACAGTTGACCATGATCGATTCAATATCGAGATCAGCGAGGGCAAAAGCCGCATGGCAGCAGCAATAGTCGAACTCGATGCCCTGACCGATCCGGTTCGGGCCGCCGCCGAGGATCATGATCCGATCCCGGTCGCTGGAGCGCACCT
>CAJXMY010000210.1 GCA_913056435.1 uncultured Hyphomonadaceae bacterium
CATGGTGTTTCCTTTCAACGCCGTCCAAAGTGCGGCGGACGGACGAGTTTGGCAAATCCTGCAGCCTGCTGGAGTCAGGCAATTGCATCCCCGGCCAGCTTGGGGCATAGGAACCGGACTGGACGGGTGTAGCTCAGTTGGTAGAGCATCGGTCTCCAAAACCGAGGGTCGGGGGTTCGAGTCCCTCCGCCCGTGCCAGTTTTTTTCTTCGTTTCTGGACCCGCTCTCATACCTCTCGGTTCTCCGGGAAGGTTGCGGTGGCGGCCGCTGGTGGACGAGGCCCTGCCCCCCGAAAATATTCCGGGGTCCCGTCCCGGTAAAGGACTGTCACCTGGCGATACAAGAAACTGCAGGCACGCTGGTTGACGGCCGGGTGTGATTCCCGTATTGGCCACCACTTCGACGTCAGGCTGTGCCATTCCGGCAAACGCTGGCAAACGAAACGACAACAGACTGTTCCTTCGCCCTGGCGCTTCTGAGCGTGCGCCTGGGCTCGGTTTAATTGGATTGGACATCGCGAGATGGAAAAACAAAACATACGGATCAGGCTTAAGGCCTTCGATCATCGCGCCCTTGATCTGTCGGCGCGCGAAATCGTTTCGACCGCCAAGCGGACTGGAGCGGACGTCCGCGGGCCGATCCCGCTGCCAACGCGCAAGGAGCGGTTTACGGTGAACCGATCGCCCCATGTGAACAAGAAATCCCGCGAGCAATTCGAGATCCGGACGCATAAGCGGATCCTCGATATTGTGGACCCGACCCCCCAAACCGTGGATGCGCTGATGAAGCTCGACCTTTCGGCCGGTGTCGGTATCGAAATTAAACTGGAGGGCGCACGCTAATGGCACTCCCGGCCCAACGTTCCGGTGTCGTTGCCCGCAAGCTGGGTATGACCCGTATTTTTAATGAGGAGGGCCGGCATGTGCCTGTGACGGTCCTCGCCCTTGATGGATGCCAGGTCGTTGGCCTGCGTACCGA
This sequence comes from uncultured Hyphomonadaceae bacterium, assembly GCA_913056435.1. GTDB lineage: Bacteria > Pseudomonadota > Alphaproteobacteria > Caulobacterales > Hyphomonadaceae > Henriciella. The sequence continues at coordinate 979 of CAJXMY010000210.1, forward strand.
TGAAGAGCGCACCGTCACCACGCGCAAGGGTGGTCAGACTGTCCGTAATGATGGCTACACTGCGGTCGTCATGGGTGCAGGCGATAAGAAAGCCAAGCGCACCGCAAAGGCACAGCGCGAGCAGTTCGCGAAGGCTGGCGTCGCACCGAAGCGCAAGCTGGTCGAATTTCGCGTCAAAGGTGACAGCCCGCTGCCAGACATCGGCGCAGAGGTTCAGGCCGATCATTTCGTTCCTGGGCAGAAGGTTGATATTGCGGGTATTTCCGTCGGTAAAGGTTTCTCCGGTGCGATGAAGCGCTGGAACTTTGGCGGTCTGCGGGCCTCGCACGGCGTGTCGATTTCCCACCGTTCCCACGGCTCCACCGGGCAATGCCAGGACCCGGGAAAGGTCTTTAAAGGAAAGAAGATGGCCGGACATTATGGCTCGGCGCGTATCACGGTCCAGAATCTGGAAGTGGTCCGCACCGATGCCGAACGCGGTCTGATCCTGGTGAAGGGTGCCATACCGGGGCACGAGGGCACGTTTGTTGAGGTTCGCGACGCTGTTAAGAAGGCACTGCATGCTGATGCACCTGTCGCAGGCTCTTTCAAGACGTCGGGGAGCGGCGCCGAGTCGCCGGTTGAAGAAACTGCCGCAGAAGGGGCCAGCGAATAATGGAACTCTCTGTCAAAACTCTTGCGGGGAAGGCTGCGGGCAAGGCCACGCTCGACGATGCGATTTTCGGGATTTCTGAAATTCGCGGTGATATCCTTCAGCGTACAGTCCGCTGGCAGCTCGCCAAGCGTCAGGCCGGCACACACAAGACCCAGTCCCGTTCTGAGGTTTCCGTGACGACGAAGAAGTATATTCGTCAGAAGGGCTCCGGGGGCGCGCGCCACGGATCGAAGAACGCACCGATTTTCGTCGGTGGTGGTGTGGCGCACGGGCCACGTGTCCGGTCTCATGCCCACGACCTCCCTAAGAAGGTTCGTAAGCTCGCTCTGGCCCATGCCCTGTCCTCCAAGGCCAAGGCGGAGGCGATCCTCGTGCTGGATAAGGCTGAGCTCAAAGAGCCCAAGACCAAGGCGCTGTCCGAGCAGCTGAAGAAATTGGGGCTGACCAATGCGCTGATCATCAGTGGATCAAGCGTTGATGAGAATTTTGCGAAAGCGGCCCGGAACATCCCGAACATTGATGTTCTCCCGGTTGCGGGACTGAATGTGTACGACATTTTGCGTCGTGGCACTTTGGTCGTCACCAAGGATGCGCTGGCCGGCATTGAGGCCCGGTTCAACGGCGTGGCGAAAGAGGAGGCGTAATCATGGCCGATATCAAGCCGCAGAATTATGATACGCTACTCGCGCCCGTCATTACCGAAAAGTCGACACTTGTGGCCGAAGAGAACAAGGTCATTTTCCGGGTGCCGCTAACCGCTACCAAGCCCGAGATAAAAGAGGCCGTTGAGGCGCTTTTCAAGGTGGATGTCACCAAGGTGAACACCATTCTGGTCAAAGGGAAGACGAAGCGCTTTCGCGGGCGGCTGGGACGTCGTTCGGATTTCAAGAAGGCTGTTGTCACGTTGAAAGACGGGCAATCTGTCGACATTACGACCGGCCTCTAGGGAGACAGACATGGCATTGAAGACATACAATCCAACGTCACCAGGCCAGCGCCAGCTTGTCCTTGTAGACCGTTCTGAGCTCCATAAGGGGCGGCCCGTTAAGACCCTGACGGAGGGGCTGACCAAGACCGGTGGACGCAACAATAAGGGCCGCATGACCGCGCGCCACAAAGGCGGCGGCGCGAAGCGCCTTTACCGCCGGATCGATTTCAAGCGGAATCGGTGGGATATTCCCGCGACGGTCGAGCGCTTGGAATATGATCCAAACCGGACGGCCTTTATCGCGCTGATAAAGTATGAGGATGGCGAACTGTCCTACATTCTGGCGCCACAGCGTTTGTCGGTTGGGGATACTGTCATCAGCTCGAAGGCTGCAGACATCAAGCCGGGCAATGTGTTGCCGCTGAAGAACATTCCCGTGGGCACCATCATTCACAATATTGAGATGAAGCCGCTCAAGGGCGCCCAGATGGTCCGTTCGGCCGGGTGCTATGCTCAGCTGATCGGTCGGGATGCCGGCTACGCTCAGATCAAACTGACCTCCGGTGAGGTTCGCATGGTTCCGGATGCCTGCGTGGCAACCATCGGGGCGGTGTCGAACCCCGACAATATGAACCAGGTGATGTCCAAGGCCGGTCGAAACCGGCACAAGGGCAAGCGGCCGCATGTTCGCGGTGTGGTTATGAACCCGGTGGATCACCCGCATGGTGGTGGTGAGGGCAAGTCGTCCGGTGGGCGTCACCCTGTCACGCCTTGGGGCAAAAAGACCCGGGGACCAAAAACACGTAAAACCAAGGCTTCGGATCGCCTGATCATCCGTCGCCGCAACGCCAAGCGCTAGGAGACGCAACAGCTATGCCACGTTCCGTCTGGAAAGGTCCGTTTGTCGACGGCTACCTGCTGAAAAAAGCCGAAAAGGCCCATGCCTCCGAGCGTCGTGAGGTCATCAAGACCTGGTCGCGTCGGTCGACCATTCTGCCGCAATTCGTTGGCCTGAACTTTCAGGTCCACAACGGAAACAAGTTCGTGCCGGTTCTGATCTCTGAGGAGATGGTCGGCCACAAGCTCGGTGAGTTTGCGCCGACCCGCACCTATTACGGGCACGGTGCCGATAAAAAAGCGAGGCGGAGATAGTCATGGGACAGGCCAAGAACCCCCCCCGTCAGGCTGAAAACGAAGCCCGCGCTGTTTTGCGGATGTACCGGCACAGCCCACAGAAGCTGAATTTGCTGGCTCAGCAGATCCGCGGTTTGCCTATCCAGAAGGCGTTGGATGAGATGAAGTTCTCTCGGAAGCGTGCCGCGAAGGATGTGTACAAGACCCTCTGGTCGGCCATGTCCAATGCCGAAAATAATCACGATCTCGATATTGAAGGTCTGGTTGTCGCTGAAGCCCATGTTGGCAAAAACCTCGTCATGAAGCGCATCCGTGCACGGGCCCGTGGGCGTGCGGCTCGCATCATGAAACCTTTCTCGCAGCTTACAATCGTTCTGCGTGACACCTCATCGGAAGCGGAGGCTGCGTAATGG
>CAJXMY010000211.1 GCA_913056435.1 uncultured Hyphomonadaceae bacterium
GCCGGCCGGCTGGGCGCAAGAGCAGCTTTCTTCCCGAATGCCATTCGATCAGACCCTTCTATTTGCCAAGCAGACGACCCAGCAAGGTTGGTTTAGCGGGGCTGAGCTCCCGGCCTGTAAGGCTGGCGGCGAGCGTGTCGATGGCCTGCGACGGCTTGGCCAGCGGATCCGTCTCGGAAATCATCTGCCCATTATTGGATGCGGTGCCGAACAAGTGCGGATCAAAGGGCAGAATAATTTCAGGCTCTATGCCGATCGCCGCCGAAAAATCCTTCATTGGGATCTCCGGGCGTTTCGGCACACCGGACATGTTGATCACCAGGCGAGGGGGCGCATCATTCGGACGCTTCGCGTTGAGCGTGTCGATAATATTCTTGCCATTCCGCAAGGAGGCGAGATCCGGCTGGCACACCAGAACCACCTCGTCCGAACCGATCAGAGTCTGGCTGAGCCAGCTCGTCCAGCCATGGGGCAGATCGAGCACCACATAAGGCATCAGGCGACGGACGCCGTCGATCACCTTGGCATAGGCGGCGGGCTCCACGTCAACGATCTGAGACAAGGAGGCCGGTGCCGTGAAAAGCGACAGACGGTCTGTCGCCTTGGTCAGCAGCCGGGAAATCACCGCATCATCCGCCCGCTCGGGCGCCAGAAGGGCGTCCACAACGGTCTGGCCGGTCTCGTGATTGAAATCGAGTGCCGTCGTCCCGAAAGAGAGGTCAAGATCGATCAGGGACGTGTTGACACTGGCGTTCTCCGACATCGCCCATGCCAGATTGTGCGCGAGCGTTGACGCGCCAACCCCACCCTTGGCCCCGATGACGGAGACGGACTTGCCAACAAAGGGCGCATCAGGGTCTGTGAACAGCTCACCAATGGACCTGACCAGCTGAACCGGCGTGACGGGGGCGATCAGATAGTCGCTGACCCCCCGGGCCATCAGTTGGCGATACAAGGAAATATCATTCGTCGCGCCGATCACCATAACCTGAACGCCCTCTTCACACAGGGTCGCCAACTGGTCGATCTGACCAAGCAGGGATGCGGCCGGCGCCGACGACTCCAGGATCAGAAGATTGGGCGTGGGGTTGAGCCCAAGATATTGCATCGCCTTGATCAGGCCGCCTTCCTCAATATCAAGGCGCGCATGGGCCATGCGTCGGTCTGCCGCCACATTTGAAATCATCTGCCGGGTGGCCGCACTTTCACAGAACGCAACCGCGTGGATCGCCGGGATCGCCCGCGCCCCGCCGTCGCCAAGATCGGTGAAAACCTCCCAGCCCTCCTGAGAAGCGGGGATGCCCTCACTGTCGAGCGCATCAGAACCGGGGGCTTCGGCCCCTGAGTCGAGGGGGTCGACCTCCTCAAGAACCCGGGTCAGCGTCGCGTCGAAGTCGAGGTCCGCATCGAGGTCGAAATCCTCGTCGAAAAGAGCTTTGTTCTCATTCATCGTTCGCTGTTTCCTTCCTCAGGCGGTGCAGATCAGTCGATTGCGTCGGAGACGGCCCCGGAGCTGTCTTTCGTTCGGGCCGCGGCCGGGCTTTCACCCTGACGCCATTTCTCAAACTGAATGTGCCGACGCGACGCGTCCGCCCCGTCCAGCTCGCGCGCGCCCAGAACATCAGCGGGATCAGCAATCATCGCCGCCATGTTCGACCGAACCGAACAGCCCAGACTGGGCATGTCATTGTTCGAACGGGCGTCTGCGAAATCGACCTGGGCCGCGCTCGGACAGGCCGGGCGCTGGACCTCATAAGCTGTGAACGCCATCCGGATCGGTGCATCACTCATGCCTCGCGCATCATAGGCACTGCCCTCAATGTTTTCATATTCGACACCCGAGACCCAGCTCAGCTCGCGAATTTCAACAGCCGCAGAAATGACCAGCTCCTGATGGGCGGTTCCGTCGGGAATGGACAGCCGTAGAGGCCCGTGCCCATGATCCTTATAGGCGCGCAGAAAGGCTTCCACCTTTCGGACCTCGGTTCGGCGAAGCTGGTCGTCGCGATGGTCCAGATAGACTGTGAGATTCTGACTGTATGGGCTGGCCTGCAGCTCATAACGGTCCAGCGTCGTACCTTCGAAATAAGCGCTGGGAACGTGGCGATTGTCCGGGGTCGCGCAGGCCGCCAGTCCGGCTGCGACCAGCAGGGACAGAAGGGTCTTTTGTGTCAGGAAGGGTGTCATCGCCTCAAACCTCATTCTGCCATGAAGCCCACGGGGGCCCTGTAATTGTCCGGGGTCAGATCAGCGTTTCCGCCGCCATAAACCGCGTTCAGCTTGCCAAAGAAGATGGTCTGCGCGTCGCTGGCACTGACATAACCATCAGCCGGCGTCCGCAACTGATCTTTCTGTGTCGGATCAACCAGATAGGGCGTGATGATGACAACCAGCTCGGTTTCTTCATTGATAAAATCACGCGACTGGGACAGGGCGCCAAAGATCGGCATATTCTTGACCCCGGGCAGCTGGTCGAGGGTCTGTCGTGTCCGGGACTGGATGAGCCCGGCCAGCATCGTCGACCCGCCGGATGGCAGCTCTACGGTGCTTTCGGCCCGCCGCACGATCAGGCCCGGAATGGTCAGCCCCGGCGATGAGACCGGATTGCCATTCGCGTCCACACCAATTGTTGACTGTCCCTGCAGGGCCCCCTGGACCGACAATTCGGAGACCTCTGTGGAGATCTGCAGGGAAATGCGCCCTTCCGACAGCACAACCGGTGTAAAGGCGAGGCCGACACCAAAGGGTTTGAACTCGACCGTCACGCGGCCATTATTGTCCTGCCCAACCGGTACCGGAAACTCGCCCCCGGCCCGGAAATTCCCCGTTTCGCCCGAGGTGGCCATGATGTTTGGTTCCGCGAGGGTTCGCACGATACCGGTGCGTTCCAGCGCATCGATCGCCAGTCCCGCAGAAGACTGCAGGTCTCCTCCAACATAGTTGTTGTAGCCGAAGCTGGCACTGGTGCCGCCCAGAGACGATCCCGCCACATTGTATCCATTGGAACTGTTGATTCCGAACCGGCTGGTGAACGGCAGTCCCGCCCCGAGCTCGGTGGTCCCGGAGTTTACGGCACCATCGATTCCATCGCCGAGGAGGTCGGTGAACAGCGTCCGTTCAACCTGGTTGGCCAGATCGCCAAAATTTGTCGTCCCAGACAGGTTGATGCCCAATTGCTTCACAACCGACCGCTGCATTTCGACAATGCGCACTTCCAGCATGACCTGGTCCTTGGCGGCAATCGTCATCATATTGACAATGCGCGGTTCCTCGACACCGGAAAACGCCGTGATCAGCCGGAGCACCTGTTCAGACTGAACCATGCTGTCGACCTCACCCTGGACGATAAAGCTGCCCCCGGCCGTTTCGACGGATACGCGGGCATCCGGGACATAGCGCCTGATCATCTGCTCGAGGCTGGCGACATCCACATCGACGATGATTTCCAGATTCAGGATGGGCGTGCCGCTGCGGTCGAAAATATAGGCATTGGTCTGGCCCGTTTTCACACCTCGGAAGATGATGCGACGAGAGGTTTGCACCACGGCATCGGCAATGTCCGGATTGGTGATCACCACATCAGCGGCCGGCCGCTCAAGCTCGATGACCGTGGACTTGTCCAGTCCGAGCTTCACCGTCTGGGAGACATTGGTCTGACCCGGTTCGGTGATGCTGACCTGCATCAAATTCTGGGCCACGGCTGTGCCCGCCGGAACGGACAGGGATGCGGCCAGCAGCGCACCACTCAGAAGATATCGGGACACGTACATCAACTTCCCTCAGTTGTGGCTTTACCGCGACGGTAGACGGTGATCCTGGGGGCATCAGGATCGATGCCCTCCATCATATCGACGGTGGCTCGGGCCTTGCCGTCATTGAATCCGGCATCCGCCGCACTGCGCAGCGCCAGAGAAATTTCACCCGAGCGCTGGGCCATGGCGATCAGTTCAGCCTGCTTGGGACTCAACTCTAGTGTCGCGATCGACCCCAGCATTGAGGGGTCTTCCTCTGCAGCAGAGAGCGTCTGATCGATGGCAAGGATGCGGGCATTTTCCAGAATGGTTCG
>CAJXMY010000212.1 GCA_913056435.1 uncultured Hyphomonadaceae bacterium
CTTTGCCGATTTGCCCGCATCTTTCAGTGCTTTCTCACAGGGTGAGATGGTCCGCTTGATGAGATCGCCGACAAGGCTCTCAAGCTTGGCACGACTGAGTTTGATGTTCAGGTGTTTCGGGCCTGTCGCGTCGGCAGTGATGAAGGGCAGATTCACCTCATAAGAGGAAGCCGAGGACAGTTCTTTCTTGGCTTTCTCCGCTTCTTCTTTCAGGCGCTGCAGAGCGAGCTTGTCTGCCTTCAGATCAATACCCTGATCTTTTTTGAACTCATCGGCCAGGAAGTCCACGATGCGCAAATCGAAATCTTCGCCGCCGAGGAAAGTGTCGCCATTGGTTGAAAGAACCTCAAAGACACCATCTCCAATCTCGAGAAGAGATACATCAAAGGTGCCGCCGCCGAGATCATAAACGGCAATCACCTTGTTTTCGCCCTTATCGAGGCCGTAAGCGAGCGCGGCAGCCGTCGGCTCGTTGATGATGCGGAGCACCTCAAGACCAGCGATCTTACCCGCATCCTTCGTCGCCTGACGCTGGGCATCGTTAAAATAGGCCGGAACGGTGATCACGGCCTGTTCGACCTTGTCACCGAGATAGGCTTCGGCGGTTTCCTTCATCTTAGTGAGAATGAAGGCCGAAATCTCCTGCGGCGCGTAATCCTTGTCGCGCCCTTTCACCCACGCATCACCATTGGGGCCTTTGACGATGTCGAACGGCGACAGTTCCTTATCCTTCTGAGCGGTTGGGTCATCAAAGGTCCGACCGATCAGGCGCTTGATGGCGTAAAATGTGAAATCAGGATTGGTCACAGCCTGCCGTCTGGCCGGCATCCCAATCAGACGTTCTCCGCCCTCTGTAAAGGCCACAACGGAGGGCGTCGTCCGAGCCCCCTCAGAATTTTCAATCACCTTGGCATCGCCGCCATCCATGACAGCGACGCAGCTATTTGTCGTGCCGAGGTCAATACCGATAATTTTTCCCATGTCTCAATCTTTCTTTTTTAGCCGCTGCCCCTTGCCTGATTGGCCTGCTTTGCAGCACCGGCCTGAGACAGCTCCATGATCAAAGTCTGGACTGGTAACGGCTTTTGAGGCCGGCCACTCCTGTTGTTGTCGATGTGGTGAGCCTTATTCCGGGTTCAAGGGGCAAATGCGCTGAGTTTCAGTTTGCTGGTCCGGCACTGACAGCCACCATAGCGGCTCTCAGAGTCCGATCTGCAATTTTCCACCCTGACTGGAACAAGGAGGCGATGGTGCCATTCGGGTGCTCAGAGGGAACATTGGCGACCGCCTGGTGCAGATTGGGGTCAAAGGGCTGACCCGGCTCGGCATCAATTGCAGAAACGCCATGGCGAGACAAGACGGTGTGAAATTCCTTCTGGGTCATCTCGATCCCTCCCAGGAGATTCAGTCCAGCCTCCGTCAGCTGAGCCTTTTCCGTCTCCGGAAGTGCTTCCAGAGCCCGCGCCAGATTGTCGGACACACTCAGCAGGTCGCGCGCGAACTTCTCAACGGCATAGATCCGCGTATCGGCTTTCTCGCGTTCAGCGCGTTTACGGATATTTTCTGTTTCGGCCAGAGTGCGCAGAAGCTGTTCCCGCAGCTCTGCTTTTTCGAGTTCAAGCGCGCTGATCTGGTGCTCCAGGGTCGGCTCCGTGTCTGCTGGTGCCTCTTCGTCCGGGGCTAGGTCCTCCGGGTTTTCACCGCTCTCACTCTGTTCGGCCTGGCTTTTCTTGGCGGCCTTCAGGATGTCGTCGGCCGCGGCCTTGAGGTCTGCTTTCGAAGCGCCCGCCTGGGGATGGTCCGCCACTGGGTCCGTTTTCGTCGTCTCGTCACTCATTCTTCGTCTCTATCCCTTGTCGCGCTGGTCCAGTACCCGACCGACCATCCGCGCGGTATAATCCACCATCGGTATGACGCGAGCATAATTCAGTCTGGTTGGACCTATTACGCCGAGAGCGCCAATAACCTGCTTTGAGGCGTTCATATAGGGAGCAACGATCACGCTTGAACCCGATAACGGAAAAAGACTGTTTTCCGAGCCGATAAAAAGCCGGACGCCTTCCGCCTCGCGTGTCGAGTCAAGAATATCCAGCAAGCCCTGTTGTCGCTCCAGAACCTCGAAAAGCTGGCGGACCCTTTCCATATCTTCTGCAGCACCGGCATCCTCCAACAAGTTGGCCTGCCCCTGGATGATCAGACTGCGGTCGCGTCCCGGCAGACTTCCCGACCATTTTGCCAGGCCACGCTCAACCAGTTCCGCGGCGGCTTCATCCAGCTGGGCGCGTCTGTCCAGAAGCTCCGCCCGAATCTCCGAGGAGGCTTCCTGCAGGCTCCGTCCTTTCAATCGGGTCGCGAGATAGTTCCCCGCCTCAACAAGCGAGGTGTGTGGCAATCCCTTGGGAAGTTTTACAAGGCGATTCTCGACATCTCCGTCTTCAGTGACCAGAACGCACAGGGCCTCACCGGTCGACAGGGGAACGAATTCAACATGACGAACGGGAACATCCTGGGTCGGCGAGGCGACAAGCCCTGCCCCGCCAGCCAGCCCAGATAAAATTGAAGAGGCTTCCTTCAACACCGTGTCAAAGTCCCGGCTTGCCGCACGCAGCCTCGCATCGATCTCGAAGCGATCCTCTTTGCCGGGCTCGCCCATCTCCAGAAAGCCGTCTACAAACAGCCTTAGCCCCGCATGGGTTGGCATGCGCCCGGCAGACACATGGGGGGCGTCCAGCAGCCCCAGCTCGGTCAGGTCCGCCATGACATTCCGGATCGATGCCGCCGAAAGCTGGATCAGGCCCTTCGACAAGGTTCTTGAGCCTACGGGATCACCTGTGGCCAGATATGTCTCGACGATATTCTTAAAAATATCGCGCGAGCGCGCATCGAGAGACTGCAGGAGAGAATTCGGTTTCTTCATCCACCGTTGAATAAGATGCCTTGATAGGGGTTTCAATCGCTGTCACTTAGAACGGCCTCTGGACAGATCAGCCAAACTGGGCAATCCGTCCGCCGCAACCGCTCACAGGAAAGGGCAAGCATGTCGACAGGAACTCGTCCCTCCGGCCGCGCGGCCGACGAACTTCGCTCGATCAGCCTGGAAACAGGTGTCACCCGCTATGCTGAGGGATCCTGCCTGGCCAAATTTGGACATACGCATGTCTTGTGCACCGCCAGCTGGACGGACAAGGTGCCCGGCTGGATGCGGGGGACCGGCCGTGGCTGGGTTACCGGCGAGTATGGCATGCTCCCGCGGGCAACGCATACCAGAGGGCGGCGCGAAGCCGCGGCCGGCAAGCAGTCCGGTCGAACTCAGGAGATCCAGCGTCTGATCGGGCGGTCGCTGCGGTCCGTGATGGATCTGGACGCGCTTGGAGAGAACCAGATCACGATCGACTGCGATGTCCTGCAAGCTGATGGGGGGACCCGGACAGCCTCGATCACGGGAGGGTTCGTGGCGCTCGCCATGGCCTGCCGTTACCTGCAGAGCGAGGGGGTTATCAAGACAGACCCCATTCTAAAGCAAGCTGCTGCGATTTCTGTGGGCCTTTACAAGGACCTGCCCGTCCTCGACGTCGATTATCCAGAGGACTCCAGCGGTGAGGCCGACATGAATGTTGTGATGAGCTCCGATGGCGGCTTTATCGAAATTCAGGGAACCGGCGAGTCTCGCCCGATCGGACAGGATGAATTGCAGGAAATGATGCGCCTTGCCGAAAAAGGATGCTCAGAACTCTTTGCGGCACAGGCCCGGGCGCTGGGACGGGAATAGATAACGCCGCTCTGTGCGCTCCGCGCGACAGACCGTACTGTCCCGTCTTATGTCCGAAAGGATGCGGCGAGCTGCCCCATCCAATCTCGCAGAGCCTCCGTTGCGGCCAGCGGCGAAGCCCCGTGGCGGACAATGATCAGGTCATCCTGTGGAACAAGCAGAATGAACTGCCCCTGGTAGCCATTCGCCGAAAAGCTTCCGCTTCCGCCCAATCCCAGCCACCAGTGGCCACCATAAGCCAGCCCTTCTTCCGGCTGCGCCGGACCGGGTGTCCG
>CAJXMY010000213.1 GCA_913056435.1 uncultured Hyphomonadaceae bacterium
ACGTGAGGCAGGCCTGGTTTCTGCTTCTGGTCATCGCCCTTAACGGGTGTTCAAAAGGCGCCGAGGGTCCGAACATGTCTGTCATTTTGGCGGAAGGGCCAGCACAGCTTCTGTCCGATTATGGTCTGTTTCAGCCCGGTCGCCCCGGGATGCCCCAAGCCGGTGTTCTGCCTTACGATCTGATAAACCCCCTGTTTTCCGACTTCACGACAAAGGATCGCCTTGTCTTCGTACCGTCCAACCAGACGATCAGATACACCCCCGACGAGGTTTTGGAATTTCCGGTTGGGACCGTACTGATAAAGACCTTCTCCCTCGCCGCAGACCAGAGAGCCCCGGGAGACGATTTGGCCAAAATCGAGACCCGTGTTCTGATCCGCAAGGACAGTGGCTGGGTGGCTTATCCCTATGTCTGGTCCAGCGACGGACGCGATGCCGTCTACAGCCCCGTCGGCGCTCGTCACGAGACCCAATTCATCGGCCCCGACGGACATGACATCGCCTTCACCTATTCGGTGCCCAACCAGAACCAATGCAAGACCTGCCATGCCCTCAATGGCACTCTGGTCCCGATTGGGCCCAAGGCCCGCAATTTGAACCATGTGGGTCCGCAGGGTCAAAACCAGCTGGTGGACTGGCAGAGCCGAGGGATCCTCAGGGGTGTGCCAGAGCGCCCTCCTACCGCGAGCCAGGTCAGCGATCTGACGGTTCCATTGGACCATCGGGCCCGTGCCTACCTGGACATCAATTGCGCGCACTGCCACCGGGAAGGCGGCTCCGCCTCGAATTCAGGACTGTGGCTACAAACCTCTGAAACCAGCCCCGTTCGCCTGGGGATTGCCAAATATCCAACCGCCGCGGGACGCGGCGCCGGAGAGGCAGTTCACATTATTTCACCCGGGGCACCGGACCAGTCTATTCTGGCCTATCGCATGGCCTCGACCGAAACCGGCATCGCCATGCCCGAGCTGGGTCGGGCGTTGCAGGATCCGGACGGTGTTGCGCTTGTTCGGGCGTGGATCGCGGATATGGATCCACAGCCGCGTGACGCACCATCTGTCCCCTGACGGGGCACCCACCAATCCTGATCTGTGGATGCTGACTCTTCTTCCCCTTGCACTGGCCCTGTCCACCGATGCCTTCGCGGCCGCCCTGGGCCGAGGTCTTCGGGCCCCAAGTCGATCCCTTCCCGCCGCGCTCCAAACCGGTTTTGTCTTCGGCGGCGTCGAGGGCCTGATGTGTGGTCTTGGCTGGAGCCTCGGTGCGACCTTTTCCGGGCCGGTCGAGGCCTTCGACCACTGGATCGCCCTGATCCTGCTCACAACGATTGGCCTGCTGATGATCCGGGCCGGCCTGTCGGGACCCGACTCGCAGTCGATGGTCACGGGGCGCCAAAGCGCCGCCTTCCTCATAACCCTGGTCACGGCCGTGGGCACCAGCGTTGATTCCGCCGCCGTTGGAACCGCGCTGGCCTTGTCGGGGGCGACGGTCTCGGCCGCCTTTCTAATCGGGCTCTCAAGTTTTCTGGCCGGAACAGTCGGGTTTCTTCTGGCGCCGGTCCTGGGTCGCCGGTTTGGTCCCCGGGCGGAAATGCTCGGCGGGGCCCTACTGATCCTGATCGGCATTCGAATTTTTCTGGATCAGGTCCCGGACCTGCCCGCCTGACGGGGATCAGGCCCGGATGGGAAGGGCGCCCCTTTGCTTGATGTTGCGGAGCCCGAAGCTCGATGTCATCCGGATTATTCCGGGCAAAGCGGTCAGGACGTGGCGGTGAAGCTTCTCAAACTCCTCTGTGTCCCGGACCACCACATGAAGCAGGTAGTCGAAGGTTCCGCTCATGAGATGACATTCGATAATTTCGGGCACCTTCATCACCGCCTTTTCAAAGGCGTCGATCCCTTCATGTCCGAGGCGTTCGAGCTGAACCTGTATAAAAACACTCTGCGGACAGCCGACAAAACGCCGGTCCAGCACGACGGTATAAAACTTGATCGTCCCATCGGATTCGAGGCGTTTGAGGCGCTTATGGCAGGCCGCCGGTGACAAACGAACCCTTTCCGCCAGCTCGGAATTGGTGATCCGCCCGTCCGTTTGCAGGACCTTCAATATACGCGTATCGACACTATCGAGCTTATTCGATGACATATTCTCTTCCATTTTTCCTTCTGTGACGAATTATATATTCGAAATTACGCGGAAACACCCCCAATTTCGAATTTCATCCATCCCGATCTGGTCCATAATTCATTCGTCGAATGGAGATCAGAATGAGAATTGGCACACCGAAGGAAATTAAAAATTGGGAGACCCGGGTGGGACTAACCCCGGCGGGCGTCCATGAGCTCGTAGCCTCAGGCCATGAGGTCTATATCGAGACCGGCGCCGGGTTGGGAATTGGGTTTACTGATCAGGCTTACCGACAGGCGGGCGCTTACATCTCAAAGGATGCCGAAACCCTTTTCGACGCCGCAGAACTGATTGTGAAAGTCAAAGAACCTCTGCCGATCGAAATCGCCCGACTGACCCCCCGCCATACGCTGATGACCTACCTTCATCTGGCCGCTGATGCGAACCAGACATCGGCCCTCATGGAAACCAATGCAATCTGCATCGCTTATGAGACGGTCACCGATACCCATGGTCGGCTACCTCTTCTGACCCCGATGAGCGAGGTGGCCGGTCGCCTGTCCATACAGGCCGGCGCCCGGTATTTGGAGCGTACGGAAGGCGGCTCCGGGGTTTTACTGGGCGGCGTGACCGGCGTTGCGCGAGCCAGGGTCACGATTATTGGTGGCGGTGTTGCCGGGGTGAATGCCGCCCTGATGGCGAGGGGGCTTGGGGCCGATGTCACCATTCTGGAACGATCTCTGGATCGGCTGCGGGAGCTCGACACCCGATTCCAGGGTGAGGTGACAACCCTCTTCTCGACACCGGCGACCATCGCAGACAGTGTCGCCGCATCTGATCTGGTCATCGGCGCCGTCCTTCTGCCGGGCGCTGCGGCACCAAAATTGATTACCCGCAGCCATATCGCCAGCATGCGCGCCGGTTCTGTTGTGGTGGATATCGCAATCGATCAGGGCGGCTGCTTCGAAACAAGCCGGCCCACCACGCATGACGATCCGGTCTACAGTGTGGATGACATTATCCATTACTGTGTCTCAAACATGCCCGCCGCCGTCGCCCGGACGGCCACAGAAGCCCTCGCAAATGCGACGCTGCCCTATATTCTTGAACTGGCTAATCTCGGCGTCGACCATGCTCTACGGTCCAATCCCTATCTGGCGGACGGCCTGAACATTCAACGAGGTGAACTCATGCATCCTGCCGTGATCACCTCTTTCCGGGACTCCCTCGAGACAGCAACCGCGCACTGATGACTAGACATGGGGCTCAGGCTGGGGCCGGTTCTGAAGCAGACGTGGCAAGTTGAGCACCACAAACACCAGTCCCGCAATCAGAATGGAATCGAGGGCGGAGATGCCGATGAGACCGAGGCCATAGGTCGAAGAGGCATAGCCGCCCAGCCCCGCCAGGGCCCACGCCACAAATGCGCTGAAGCGCACGGCGGCGCCCTCCGCTGTCCCGTCGGGCGTCAGGCGAAGCCGGCGGATCGCCAGCACGTCCAGACAGTAAATAGCCCCGATTGGCGGAATCGCGATGCCCAGAAGCTCAAGATACCCAATCAGATAGAGTTGTGCCGGAACGAAAGCGAGGGCCGTGCCAACGGCGCCAATCGCCAGAATGATGAGGGTCAAATGGACCCGGGGGAAAAGGGTCGCGACAGACAGACTCGACGAGTACAGGCACAGCACGTTGCTTGACCAAGCGCCAAGGAAGAGCAGGAAAAAAGCGGGAACAACGATGCCCAGGGCGGCCATGACCAGGATGATACTGGGTTCCCCCATCGCCATGCTAGGAATGGCGGATAAGAACTGAACCACGGGAAACACACAGCCCAGAGCCAGAAAGACCGCCCAGACCGCCTGCCCGGTGTTGCAGGCAAACCGACTGTAATCC
>CAJXMY010000214.1 GCA_913056435.1 uncultured Hyphomonadaceae bacterium
AGGGTCATAATGATGGCGATCAGGCCGGGAACCAGAAAATGCCGGCTATGCAGCCCGGGATTGAACCAGATCCGCTGTTCCAGGGTGACCGGGACTTCTCCTTCTTCGCCCAGTTTGATGATGGCGCCGGCGGCCTGTTCGACGGTGGATCCTCAGGTGTTCCGGAAGGCCGGTTGTCTGGCGTCCTCGGTGGCGCAGGCATCTTTGAGCCCGACGGCACCATTCGTCCGTTCATCTCCTCAGGCGATAATAACGACTTCTATAACTATGCGCCTGTGAACTACATCCAGCTTCCTCAGGAGCGGCTGCAGTTCAACGCCAAAGCGGATTACCAGATCAACGACAAGCTAGAGCTCTACGCGTCTGCCCTGATGGCGAACAACAAAGTGCCTCAGCAGCTTGCGCCGACGCCGATCTTCGAGCCCCGCGGTGGCACGATCCAGGTGTCTCTCGACGGGAACCCGTTCATCGCGCCATCCGCACAGCAGATCATCTCTGATGCGCTGGGTTCAGGTGTCGATACAGACCAAGACGGCATTGATGATGAATTCACTGCAGGTGCCTTTGGCATCCGCCGCCGTCTCCTCGAGGTTGGTCCTCGTGTAGCCGTCAGCGAATTCATTTCCTATCAGCTCGAGACCGGCCTGCGCTATGAAGTTGCAGACAACTGGGACCTCGACCTGACCTTCTCCGAAGGCCGGACCCGCGGGACCGAGCGTCAGGAAGGCAATATCGACAAGAACCGCTTCTTCCAGGCCCTGCTGCTCGCAGACGCTGATCAGGACGGGAATGTTGATGTTGATCCGGTGACGGGACAGCCAAGCTGTGCCGATCCATCTGCCAATGGTGGTCTGACCGGCTGTGTGCCGATCAACATTTACGGCTTCGGCAACATCTCGGCTGGTGCCGCGGACTTCATCCGTACGCTGGTCACCACGTCATCGAACTATGACATGACCAATGTGTCCGCCAACCTGACCGGCGACACCTCTGGCTGGCTGGAACTCCCAGGCGGTCCAATCGGTCTGGCTTTCGGTGCCGAGTATCGGGAAGAAGCCTTCTCGTTCAACCCGGACCAGGCTGTGGCCTCGTCCACGATTTCCGGCTTTAACGGCGCACCTCCAGTTGCTGGTGGCTTCGACGTTTACGGAATCTATGGTGAAGCCTATCTGCCGATCCTGAGGGACGTCGAATTCGCTGATCTGCTTGCTGTCGAACTGGCCTACCGGACAGAGGACTACAGCACCAGCGGAACGGTCGAAGCCTACAAGGTCGCCGGTGAATGGGCCCCTGTTGACCAGATCCGTTTCCGGACCTCGTTCAACTCGGCTGTTCGGGCTCCGTCCATCTCGGAACTGTTCGCACCTCAGGGTGAGAACTTCCCAGGTGCGGCTGACCCATGTGCGAGCACCTTCAGCGGTGATGCCGCGCTCGGCGCTCTGTGCCAGGCGACCGGTGTTCCGGCCGCCAACCTTGGTTCTGCGAACATCGACCTGCCATCCGGCCAGGTTCGTGAGATCTCGGGTGGTAACCCGAACCTCACAGCAGAAGAAGCTGAAACCTTCACCATTGGTCTGGTTGCAACGCCTGAAATCGTTCCAGGTCTGACCTTCTCAATCGACTATTTCGACATTGAGATCGAAGACGTGATCAGCGACTTCGGTGGTGGTGCGAACAACGTCATCAGCACCTGCTATGGCGATGCAACACTGGGTGGCGTCGGGTCACCATTCTGTAACGCCATTACGCGTGGACAGGATGGCCTGATCACCGAGGTTGCCGTGACCTCACAGAACGTGGCCCTTCTGACCCTGAATGGCTACGACATCAATGCGAACTACACCTATGACATGGGTGACATGGGTCTCCTCGGAATCGACTATATTGGGACGATCACCGACGAGAACACCTTGGTTCCGTTTGAAGGTGGGACACCCATCACCTGTGCCGGTGAGTATGGCGCAGACTGTGGTGAGCCTCAGCCAGAGTACAAGCACCGCATGACGGCGTCTTGGGCCCGCGGCCCGATCACCGCTCAGATCCTGTGGCGCTATGTTGGTGAGTCCGTGGATGATGGTGGCCTTGGCTACACCGTTGCAGTCGAAGAGCTTGATGCCTTCAACTACTTCGACATCTCAGGCTCTTATGAAGTCAACGAAAACCTGACTCTGACAGGGGGTATCGACAACCTGTTCGACGAGCTGCCGCCGATCCTCGGCGACAACCAGGAGCAGGCCAACACCTTCCCAGCCACCTATGACGTGTTTGGGCGGACCTTCTTCATCCGGGCGACCGCACGCTTCTAGGCGTCGGTTCCAACACAGAACAGAGCAGGCCCTCCTTTCGGAGGGCCTGTTTTTTTGTGCAAATATCAGGAATGTTCTGGCCACCACCTCGCGCGGAGCGCTAGCCTGGCAGCAGGTCAAAGGGCGCGGTCATGCGTTCGGCGCCGGCAGCGATGGGCCGGGTGCCATGCCACATGAAAGACGGAAACAGGACCAGCCGACCCGGCCGTGGGGCGATCTCCTTGAGCGGGGGAAGCCGCTGGGGCGTCTGATAGGGCGGCACACCGAACCCGATCCAGCCCGCCCGGTCCGGGGCCGTGTCGGTGCCGTCCGGCACCTGAACATAATAGGCCGAGCTGATCCAGCCCGCCGGGTGAATGTGAGGCTCATGATAGCCCTGACCGGTCAGGCGAACCGACCACATGCCAGAAAACCGATACGTCCCCTGATTGCGTGCCCCGGTCGGATGGGCGGGATCCTGTCCGATTTCTTCCAGATAGCTGCGGATCGGGGCATCGAGCGCCGCACAATAGGCACGGATAACCTCATCCTCATGGTCGAGCAGGTTTCGGGTGGTCTGCGTGCCATTGCCGCGCAGGGACTGGTTCAGGGGGCGCGCGGAAAAGGGGTGGAGCGCGCGCAGCTTCTGGCCGAGGGCGGCATTGAAAGCGTCGAGGCTGGCATAGCCCGGGGGCGGCACGAGATCATAGGCCCGCACATAATGATTCACATCCAGAAGCGGCGACGCCGTCTCCAATAGACGATGGGCAACGCTTTCATGCGCCAGCCAGTGCTGCGCCTCCGGTGCGGCCTCGCGCAGCGGTGCCAGTCGCCTCAACGCCGCCTCGCCCCGCCCCTGCATCAGGTCGGCCACGATCCGCATATCCTGTGCCGCGGCGTCTGACGGGTTCAGCGCAAGCGCGCGATCCGCCGCGGCGGCGACCGCATCGCCCTGCCCGGCCTCACGCGCCATAAGGGCCTTGAGCGTCCAGGCCTCGCCATCTGCCGCCTCGCCCTGTGTGCCGAAGGCGCGGGCCCAGGCCGCCCCGGCCGCCTCCAGCGCCCCGGAGTCCACCATCAGGCGCACCGCCACCGTGCGAAGGCCTGCCGGGGCCTCGGCGATGAGCGCATCAAACCGCGCCCGGTCCCCCTGCATCCAGTAAAGATTGGCCAGGTTGCGCAGGCTGTCCCGGTCGGGGCGCTGGGTATAGGCCGCGCGAAAACAGGCTTCGGCCCGGTCGAGGGCGTTCAGCTCCTGATGGGCCCGGCCCAGCATGAAATGAAGCTCCGGCGTTTCCCCGTCCGCCAGCAAGGCCTCGAACGCCGTGACCGCCGCCACGGCCGCCGCCCTGTCGGTGGGGGTGACCCTGGTGGTGGCGGGGGACACTGCGGAGCGTTGATTGGCACGCGTGGTGGATAGGAAGGAGGCGGTGACAGCGGCGGCTGAGACGGCGGAAGTGGTATCGGTGGCGGAGGCAAGGGCGGCAAACGCGGGCAGAAGGGCAAAAAGAAAGGTGGCTCCGGCTCGGCGGTGGCCTTCCTCGTGCTGCTGGTGGTGATCGCCGGCGTTGGCGTTGGCGCTGAATTCCTGGGCTATGGCTGGTTCTTCATGACCCTCATCGACCCGCCTGCGCAGCAGCAGCAGCAGGCGCGCCAGGAGGCGCCTCAGGCGGACCGCCCGACAGGGCAGGCCAA
>CAJXMY010000215.1 GCA_913056435.1 uncultured Hyphomonadaceae bacterium
CGGCGAATTCCTTCATGTAGATAAGCGCGGCGCCATCGTTGAGGTAAATTTCGGCGAGGTCGGGCTGAATGCGCATGGCGCTGGCATAATCGGAGCGCGCGTCATCATAATCGCCATTGCGCATGCGCAGGACGCCCCGGTTCACGAAGGTCGCTGCCCGGTTGGCGAGGGTCATGGTCTCCTCACGTAGCGCCCGGGTACAGGTTTCATCGGCGTCTCGGAAGGACGCATAGTTATTTGCGGTTTTGTTGTAGCAATCGGCTCCGAGGCCGGTTCCGATGACGAAGACCTGAGCGGAGGCGGTGGCGGTCAGCATCAGGCTGATCAGGAAGCTTGAGAGGGTTTTGTCGGGGGACATTGGCGGGCTCCTTCTGGGTGTGCGGAGTATAGGATACAATCGCTCATCTGGCGAATGGGCTGCGACATTTTATTGTGTCTGTGAGGGTGTGGGTAGACCTGAGGCGCTGATGGACTTATGGCGATCCGGGAATCCAGAGGGAGTCTGTCTTGCGTTACCTGTTTTTCCTTATTTCAGGCCTTCTGGCGCCGCTGGGCGCTATGGCCTCAGAGCCTACCCAAGGAGCCCTGGGCTTTCAGCAGCCCGCCACCCGAATCATGGAACGGGTGATCAGCTTCCACGACTTTGTTCTGGTTATCATCACTCTGATCACGCTGGTCGTGACCGGTTTGCTGGTCTGGGTCATGGTTCGCTATAACAAGCGGGCCAATCCCGAACCCCGCAAATTTAGCCACAACACGGTGGTGGAGATTGTCTGGACTGCTGTCCCGGTTCTGATTCTCGTCGCGATCGCCGGCCCGTCCTTCTCCAACCTGTTCTATCAGGAAAACGAACCGGACCTCGAGGAGATTGCCCTGAGTGGGGATCTGGATGATCCGAATGTGTTCGTGGAGGCCGCACAGAAAGGCTGGGTCACCATCAAGGCGCAGGGCAATCAGTGGAACTGGACCTACACCTATCCCGATGAAATCGATTCCAGCGGTTATGCGCTGGAATTTGTGTCTAACCCCCTGCAGACCGACCTGTCGAGCGACGCCCCGCACAGCGAGAGCCGGCCACGTCTTCTGGCTGTGGATTATCCCATGGTCATCCCTGCCAATCGCTACATCCGTTACCAGACCGCGGCATCAGACGTGATTCACTCCTGGACGGTCCCGTCTTTCGGGGTGAAGACAGATGCCATACCCGGACGCCTGAACGAAGGCTGGTTTCTGGTCGAGGAGCCCGGGGTTTATTACGGCCAGTGTTCTGAGCTTTGCGGGCGCAACCACGCCTTCATGCCCATCGAGGTCCGTGTTGTGAGCGAGTCTCAGTATGCGGACTGGCTGGCCCTGATGAAGGACGGCGATTTCGACGCCGCGACCCAGCTTGTTTCAAAAATCTCCCCAATGGACGAGGCCGCCCGTCTCGCCATGGCCGACTAGTCTGAAGGATCTGCGAAATGCCTATGGATGAACTCACACTGGATCACGGCCATGACAGCCATGACCATAAGCCCGGCTTTTTCACCCGCTGGTTCCTGTCCACGAACCATAAGGACATCGGAACACTCTACCTCGTCTTCGCCCTGCTGGCGGGGATTGTGGGTTACACGCTGTCCGGTCTGATCCGCTGGGAACTGGCCCAGCCGGGCATTGGGCCCCTGACCAGCATCATGGAAATGTTCGGCGCTCAGGCCGGTGATGAGGCAATCGAAAAGGCCAAGCAGTTCTACAACGTCGTGATCACGTATCATGGTCTGATCATGATCTTCTTCATGGTCATGCCGGCGCTGATTGGCGGATTTGGCAACTGGTTTGTGCCCCTGATGATCGGTGCGCCTGACATGGCATTCCCCCGGATGAACAACATCTCCTTCTGGCTGACCGTCGCGGCCTTTGCGCTGCTGATGCTGTCCATGTTTGTGCCCGGAGGGGCCGGCGGCAACGGGTTTGGTGGCGGCTGGGTGCTCTATCCGCCGTTGTCGAGCCTCAAGGGACATCCCGGGCCCGCCATGGACCTCCTGATCCTGTCGCTCCACACGGCAGGGATCGCATCCATTCTCGGCGCGATCAACTTTATCGTGACCATCCTCAACATGCGGGCGCCGGGCATGACCATGCACAAGATGCCGCTCTTTGCCTGGTCGGTTCTGGTGACAGCCGTTCTCCTGCTTCTGGCGCTGCCTGTTCTTGCCGGCGCGCTGACCATGCTTCTGACCGACCGGAATTTCGGGTCGCAGTTCTTCGACGCCAGCGGTGGAGGGGATCCGGTCATGTTCCAGCATTTGTTCTGGTTCTTCGGACACCCCGAGGTCTACATCATGATCCTGCCAGCCTTCGGCATCATTTCCCATATCGTGGCCACATTCAGCCGGAAGCCGGTCTTTGGTTATCTCGGCATGGCCTATGCCATGGTGGCCATCGGGGCGATCGGCTTCATCGTGTGGGCGCACCACATGTATACGGTTGGCATGCCGTCTGACATGAAAGCCTATTTTGTCGCGGCTACCATGGTGATTGCGGTGCCCACCGGGATCAAGATTTTCTCATGGATCGCGACCATGTGGGGGGGATCCATCGACTTCAAGGTGCCCATGGTCTGGGCGATCGGGTTCATTTTCCTCTTCACCATTGGGGGGGTCACGGGGGTTGTTCTGGCCAATGCCGGCATCGATCACGCCCTGCATGACACCTATTATGTGGTGGCCCACTTCCATTACGTGCTGTCGCTGGGGGCGGTCTTCGGCTTGTTCGCCGGCTGGTATTACTGGTTCGAGAAAATGTTTGGTGTGAAATACAACCGGATGATGGCCTATGCCCATTTCTGGCTGATGTTCATCGGGTCCAACGTCCTGTTCTTCCCGCAGCATTTCCTTGGACTGAATGGCATGCCGCGCCGTTATGTCGACTATGCAGACGGCTTCGCCACCTGGCACATGTGGTCCTCCATTGGCTATGCCATCACCCTGGTCGCCACGCTGATCTTCTTCGTTCTTCTGGTCGAGGCCGCGATCCGGCGCCGGAAGGCGGAGGCCAACCCATGGGGTGAAGGCGCGACGACTCTCGAATGGACGCTTCCGTCTCCCCCGCCTTTCCACCAGTTTAACGAGCTGCCGGTGGTAAAGGCAGAAGGCGGCCACTGACCGTTCGAAAGGCTCCAACAGCCCGCCCGGGGACATCCCACGATCCCGGCGGGCTTCAGGCCCTGGAAAGATGACGCAGATGTCTGAACTTCAACTGACTACGGACCCGCTGGCCCTTCGGCCCGCCTCAGCACGCGACTATTTTGATCTGCTCAAGCCGCGGATCATTTTTCTCGTTGTGTTCACCGGTCTGGCGGGTCTGGTCGCGGCCCAGGGCGTCACTGGGATCTCGATGGATCCGGTCCTGGCCGCGATTTCCGTTCTGGCGATCGCCGCAGGCTCCGGGGCAGCCGGGGCCCTGAACATGTGGTATGACGCCGATATTGACGCCAAGATGGTGCGGACGGCCACGCGGCCTATCCCGAGCGGTGCCGTTCCGCGGGAAGAGGCGCTGGCCCTGGGCCTGATCCTGTCGGGCGCCTCGGTCCTGCTGATGTGGATGGCGTCCAATGCCGTCGCGGCCATCCTGCTGGCCGTCTCCATTGCCTATTATGGCTGGTTCTACACCATGCTTCTCAAGCGACGGACATCGCAGAACATTGTCATTGGCGGTGCGGCCGGGGCCTTTCCACCCGTGATCGCATGGGCGGCAGTGGCGGGCGCCCCGTCACTCGATGCATGGCTGCTGTTCGCCATTATTTTCATCTGGACGCCGCCGGGCGGCTCCGTCTGACGTACGACGGCGAGGACGTCGCCTTCGTGCACACGCCGGAGCTGGAGCACACCTCGCTGGCGGACGACCTCACCCGGTTGGCTGATCTTCGGGTGCAGCCGCTCGCGCTGGCGCAGTTGCTGGCCGCCACGCCGGCGA
>CAJXMY010000216.1 GCA_913056435.1 uncultured Hyphomonadaceae bacterium
TGCAGTTGGTATGGTTTTTAACAACGAAGAAAATCGTGTGACCGCTTATGTGAATGGTTCGGCCAACGAAGTCTGGGTGGAGAACCCCAAAGAGTCTCGTTTCTTTGAGCATGCCTATCGTGCATGGCAACAGGGACAGTTGGCTGATATCGATGGAATCCAACCCGATGAGGATGTAAATTTCCCGCAGGATCAGTATTATCGACTTCCCGAGGATGAACCCATTGAAACGAAAATTATCGAACGAACATCCGATCGCATCGTACGGCTGGAAACCCAGCAGTTCAGCCCATAGGCTGTCTCCTTCCACATGGACCTTCACGGTGTCCCCTGGACCGACAATCGCCACATCCAACTCCTTTTCTGACCACCCGTCAGGACCGGCCTTGAGGTCTGCACATCCTTCGAGTTTGGCCCTCCAGTATCCGCTGGAGTCCACCCGCATCCCGGACAGATAAGTCGCCGGTTGCACCGGAGGTGCATCCATTCGGAGAAGCGGCTCAGTCGCCGTAGAGTCCAGCGTCGGAATCGCTTCGGCCCACCAAGCCACCGGCTCACCGGCATCCGCCCGGTAGTTGCCATTGGCATCGCTCAACGCCACCATAGAGAAGGCCTCCCCCCTCTTTGATGAGGTGGAGCGCCAGCATCCGTATTCGGAATGGGCCCGCCGGTCCGCTGTCATGTCCGCCTACGCGTCCTATAAGGGACGGGACTATGAGGAGGCGATCTCCACTGCTCAGCGTTATCTTGCCGTGAATCCGGCCGGAGAAGCCGCGCCCTATGCCCACTATCTGATCGCCGTGTGTTATTTCGACCAGATCATTGACGTCGGGCGGGACCAGAAAACCACCCAGCTGGCGCGGGCCGCTTTGCTGGATATTGTCCGGCGTTATCCCGACACCGATTATGCCCGCGACGCCTCGCTGAAACTCGATATGGTCAGCGACCACCTGGCGGGGAAAGAAATGGAGATCGGACGCTGGTATCTTCGCCGCAACCAGCATCTGCCCGCGCTCAACCGGTTCAAGACGGTGGTTGAGGACTACGACACGACGGCACACGTTCCCGAAGCACTTCACAGGCTCGTTGAGACCTACCTTTCCCTCGGCTTAACGCAGGAAGCGACGACGGTGGGCGCTGTTCTGGGATACAACTACCCTTCGAGCACATGGTACCGGGACAGCTACCGGCTTCTGCAAGGGGAGGGTGTGGACCCAGCAGAGCTGTCGGAGCCACAAGGGCGCACCTTGCTTCAGCGTCTGATCCCCGGCGGAAAATAGCAACTTGTTCTCGCTTTGTTCATGATGTAAGAGGGCAGCTATGTTGCTGTCCATCTCGATCCGTTCTTTTGTCCTGATTGACGAGCTCGATCTGGAGGTTGGTCAGGGGTTCTCTGCCTTGACCGGTGAAACGGGGGCGGGAAAGTCCATCCTTCTTGATGCCCTTGGGCTGATTTTGGGGGCCAGACCAAACCGGAGCCTGATTCGAAAGGGACAGGACAGGGCGGTGATTGCAGCCTGCTTTGGGCTGACCGAGAATGATCGCGCGATTTTCTCCCTACTGGATGCTTGGGGGATACAGGTGGATCCTGACGAGGCTCTGGTGGTGAAGCGCATTATCTCCGCCACGGGCCCAAGCCGGGCCCTGATTAACGACCAGGCCGTGAGTTCGCGGAACCTCGAGGAGATTGGCCGCTTTCTCATCGAAATTCACGGCCAGAATGCTTCGGCGTCTCTGTTTCGGGTGACGAACCACCGCGACGTTCTGGACGATTTTGGGGATCTATCCGGCAAAGTCGACCGGACTGCCATCGCGTGGAGGAAGTTTCTCCGGGCCCGCGAAGCCCGCGAGGGTCTGGAAAACCGCATTCAGCATGCCGCAGACCATCAGGACTGGCTCGCTTTTCAGCTCGCGGAGCTGGCAGATCTGGCGCCAGTACCGGGAGAAGTGACCCAGCTTGAGGCAGAACGGCGCCGGCTTTTGCATGCTGGGAAGATAACAGAGCATTTCGGGCGGGCAGACAGGGCGCTGTCGGCCCCTGAGATGGAGAGAACGCTGGTGGAGGCTTCACGCGCTTTGGAGCATGTGGCGAGGGCTCTGGGAGGAGACACGGATCCCACCGGGTGTGACCTTATGGCGGCGACACAACAGGCGGCCGACGCCCTCGACCGGGCGGTCATCGAGATGGAGGAGGCCGCGCAGCTCGTGACGCATCTTGCCCGGCAACACCATGCCGATCCTGATGCTCTGTCGCGGATAGAAACCCGACTCTTTGCGTTGCGAGACGCGGCTCGTAAGCACCGGTGTGACGTTGAAGCACTGGCCGAAAAGCAGCAGCAGTTAAGTGATGAGCTGGCATTGATTGGCGAACATGATGACGCGCTGAGGGGTTTGAAGGCTAAGGAGAGTGAGCTCTATGGGCTGTGGGAGCGAGCCGCCGACACCTTAAGCGAGGCGAGACGGGATGCGGCCCGAGCGCTCGAACGGGCCGTGTGCACAGAACTGGCCCCGCTCCATCTGGACCGGGTAGGTTTTCAGGTACAGTTCAGTCCACTTGATCCAGAGTCGCGGGGAGCGGTCGGGACAGACCGGATCGAGTTTCTGGTGGAAACAAATCTTGGCGAGGGGTTTGGTCCCTTGCGATCGATCGCTTCAGGAGGGGAGATGGCGCGCTTTTCGCTGGCGCTGAAGTGTGCGCTGACACGGATAGGACGAGCACGAACATTGATCTTTGATGAAGCCGACCAAGGCGTAGGGGGGGCTGTGGCCGCTGCGATTGGTGAGCGACTGGCGCATTTAGGGGGAGATCGGCAGGTCCTCGGCGTCACTCATAGCCCCCAGGTTGCCTCCTGTGCCCGCCGTCAACTTCGGATTCGCAAGCAGGACCGGTCCGGGGGGCGGGTGACCACAGAAGTGACGCAGTTGGATGATGGCCAGCGTCTTGAAGAAATTGCCCGAATGCTATCTGGTTCCAGCATTAGCGATGAGGCCCGAGCGGCGGCGTCGAAATTGCTGGAGGTCGCATGAACGACAGTGATCAGGTTGAGAACCTGACGGAGAAGGAAGCCAGAGCGGAACTTGCCCGTCTGGCGGTCGAACTTCGACTTGCAGACCATGCTTATTATCAGGAAGACCAGCCCCATATCAGCGATGCGGAATACGACATTCTGCGGCGGCGTAATGCCGCCATTGAGGCTCAGTTTCCGCATCTGAAACGTAAAGACAGCCCGTCAGACCGGATTGGGGCCGAGGTCGGCTCGGTCTTTGGAAAAATTGTTCATGGGAAGGCGATGCTGTCGCTTGATAATGCCTTCACCGATGAGGATGTTATCGAGTTCACACGACGGATCCGGCGGTTTCTCGGGCTCGCTGAAGACGTCCGTCTTGAACTCACCGCGGAACCGAAGATTGACGGTTTATCGCTGAGCCTGACCTATGATGATGGGCACTTGATCCAGGCGGCGACACGCGGCGACGGATCAGTTGGTGAGGATGTTCTGGCCAATGCACGCACAGTGGCGGATATCCCGGAGCGGCTCGTCGGCGGCCCGTGGCCTTCGCGGATTGAAATTCGCGGCGAGGTCTACATGACGCATGCGGCTTTTGCTGACCTGAACGCGGCCGAAGTGGTGGCGGGGCGGAAGACCTTCGCCAATCCGCGAAACGCGGCGGCGGGAAGTCTCAGGCAACTCGACCCTACGGTCACCTCCAGCCGCCCTTTGAATTTTTTTGCCTATGCGTGGGGAGACGTGTCGGGACCCTTTGCCGACACACAGGCCGCGGCTGTAGAGGCTTTGGACGGCTGGGGGTTCAAGACAAATCCCCTTTTTTCGACCCATGACTCGATTGCAGGTCTTCTGAGGGCGTATCATGAGCTCGACCGCCTGCGGGCACAGCTCGGTTATGATATTGATGGCGTGGTTTATAAGGTGAACCGGCTGGATTGGCAGG
>CAJXMY010000217.1 GCA_913056435.1 uncultured Hyphomonadaceae bacterium
CCCGCCGCCACGAGATCATCGACAAAGCCCGGGGGCCACATGGTCAGCTGGCCGCCCAGCCCCATGATCAGCAGGATCACCGGTGCGTCGGACGCACCCTGTGCTTCATAATACAAGTCGAGCCCGTTCAGAGGTGCAGAGGGCATGATGGGACGCTCCCTTATAGCTGTCTTCCGGATCTCCCCCCAGGGCGGAGCCTAGCAGAAAACGGAGCCGGGCCAATCAATACTCTTGCCTGCAGGCCAGAGGCCTGCTTTATCCTTGGGCAAGCTGATAAAGGAGGGACCGATGGATCTCGCAGAACTGACTAGCAAAGCGCAGGCCGCCATGGCCGGCGGCAGCGACTTTTCCAAGAAAGTGAAATTTGACTTCGGCGATACGGGTCAGCTCTACATCGATGGCGGAAGCAACACCGTCAGCAATGAAGATGCTGAGGCAGATGCCACCATCAAGGTCGACTGGGACGATTTCCAGAAACTGGCCGCTGGGGAACTCGACCCGACCATGGCCTTCATGCAGGGCAAGCTGAAGGTCCTCGGCGACATGTCGGTGGCCATGCAGTTACAGGGCCTGATGAGCAAGTTCGCCTGAGCGCAGGTCGGATCATTCATGGTTCGAACGCCCCATTCCGCCCCGGCGGAATGGGGTCAATTTTGATGGAGCAGAGGCGACGATGACGGGTCAGATATCCGATGGTTTTGTCGACGTTGAAGGTAATCCGCGTCCGGAGGGGGCCCGGCTGGTCTGGTATGAGGGCAAGACCGGCTTGCGCCTGCGGGCCTGTTTCGCACCGGCCACGACGCCAGAGCCCCGCGGCACCTGCCTCGTCTGCCCCGGCCGGTCTGAATTCATCGAAAAATATTTCGAAGTCGCCCGGGACCTGCAGGCGCGGGGCTTCGCGGTTGTCATCTTTGACTGGCCCGGCCAGGGCCTTTCCGGGCGCCAGCTCGACGACCGCCTCAAGGGCCATATCGATCGATTTGAGACCTTTCTTGATGCGCTGCAGGACGGGATATCGGCCATGGACGGCCTGCCGCGGCCCTTCGTGTCACTGGCCCATTCCATGGGGGGCGCCATCACCTTGGCCGCACTGTGCGAGGGCCGGCTGGACGTCTGTGCTGCCGCCTTTTGTGCCCCGATGTGGGGCCTGCCCGTCACGCCCCTGCTGCGGCTGGTGATCGCCGGAATGATGCTGTCCGGCCGGTCGGAGGCTTATGCGCGCAAACCCGGCCCCCCGGAACAGTTCGAAGGCAATGAGGTGACATTCGATCATGCCCACTGGGACCTCAACCGGCGGCTGCTCGAAGCGGCGCCAGACCTTTGTCTTGGTCCCCCGACCTGGGGCTGGATCAGTGCATCACTGAAGACCCTCGACCGGGTCACCCGGCCGACCGCGCTGCGCCGGATCCAGATTCCGGTTTTCGTGGCCAGTGCGGCAGATGAGAAGCTGGTCGTCAACGCCGCCCATGGGCGGGTCGCCGCGGCCCTGCCGGACTGCGAGCACATCACCGTTGATGGGGCGATGCACGAAATCCTGATGGAGCGTCCGCAGAAGCGATCTGAATTCTGGTCCGGCTTCGACCGTCTGCTGGACCGGGCGGGTCTCTGACCCGCCAGAGAGGGCCTGTCAGAGGCCATCCAGGGCCGCCAGACCGCCTCTCAGCGTCCGTTCATATTCCCTTCTGAGGTCACGCCGCCCCCGTCGGGCAGACGCCCGGCTTACTGTCTGGCCATGCCGCCTGTCCGCGGGGATGTCCCCGGGGGACTGGCACCTAGGCGCCGTTCGCCTCCGACTGCAGCTGGGTGTAATTCTGGATGCCAATGCGCTCGATCAGGTCGAACTGTGTCTCGATGTAGTCGACATGTTCTTCCTCATTGGTCAGGATCCGACCGAACAGGTCGCGGCTGACATAATCGCGAACGGATTCGCAATACGCCATCGCATCACGCAGAAGCGGAATCGCATCTCCCTCGAGCGCCAGGTCGCATTTGAGAATATCCTCGACAGTCTCACCGATGCGCAACTTGCCAAGGTCCTGCAGATTCGGAAGTCCACCCAGGAACAGGATTCGCTCGATCAGCCAGTCGGCATGCTCCATCTCCTCAATGGACTCCTTGTGCTCATAGGCCCCCAGCTTGGTCACCCCCCAGTCTTTCAGCATGCGCGCGTGCAGGAAATACTGGTTGATGGCCGTGAGCTCATTCTTCAGGGCCTGATTAAGGAATTCGACGACTTTCGGATCTGATTTCATGACCCCTGCCTCCAAGATTACAACTTCGCCCTATATGGGCGAGTCACGCCCGGAATTCAAGAATTTTTTCAATAAAAACAATTGACTATGATAGTGCGACGCAGTTGCATTTGCAACACGGTCATAGCGCCGACCGGCGGCCTGAAGCCCTTCAGCCGTTTCGGGGCTCACGGGAAGTGTGAGCCGGATAAACCCCCAGAATTTTGAGCGAAGTGGAGAAGAATCCGAGCTCTTCCAGAGCCAGCTGAACCGAACGATCATCCGGATGGCCTTCAATCTCGGCATAGAATTGGGAGGCACTGAAAGACCCTTCGATCTGGTAGCTTTCCAGCTTGGTCATATTGACCCCATTCGTGGCGAACCCGCCAAGAGCCTTGTACAGAGCGGACGGAATATTCCGGACCTGGAACAGGAAGGCCATCATGGCCCGCCCGTCCCCGGCCTCAACGTCAACGGGCTCCCTCGCCATAATGGCGAAACGGGTCGTGTTGTGCTGAGCGTCTTCAATATCGTGAGCGAGGATGGTCAGACCATAAACCTCTGCGGCGAGGGCGGGCGCAATGGCGGCGACATGGCGATCGCCGCTTTCGGCGACCTGTCTTGCTGCCCCAGCGGTATCGGCCGCCGTCACGGCCTCAATTCCATGATCCCGCAGGAATTTCCGGCACTGCCCCAGCGCCATGACATGGCTGTAGGCGGATTTAATCTCTTCCAGGACGCTTCCCGGCGGCGCCATGAGCTGGAACCGGATGGGCATCATATGTTCCGCAATGATGTGCAGCCGCGTTGCCGGGAGCAGATGATGGATGTCTCCAACCCGTCCCGCGATCGTGTTTTCGACGGGAATCATGGCCAGATCGGCGTTGCCGCTTTCGACGGCAGCAATGACATCCTCAAAGGTACGGCAGGGCATCGGTGTATGGTCTGGATACATATTAAGGCACGCGATGTGGGAATTCGCACCACGTTCACCCTGATAGGCAATGGCCGGCTTGGTATCAGTCATTTGACCTCCCTCTGGCCGTTTGGTGCGCCGTTTCGCCGCTAATTCAGCCAGCGCGCCCTCAGACCGTAGTGTGTATATTGATTGGTGACGAATAGCGTGCAAGAAGGCGCGCGCAACACATGATTTTCAGAGGAACAGCCTCATGGGTGAACTCGGTCTAAATAAGATCTTCGGCGCGTTACTTGCGGTGATACTCGCTGTCATGGCCCTTCGGGAGGTCTCGGCAATCGCCTTTGGCTCCGGTGGGCACCACGGCCATCACGAATATGAGTCGGTCAATGAATGGGCCAGTGAGAATTTCGCCTATCGCATGGCGATGGCAGAAGTATCGATGTCTAGCGATGAAGCCGAAGAGGAGACCTATGACCTGGGCCTCCTGTTAGCGGGCGCTGACCTGGGTGCAGGCGAACGCAGCTTTCGCGGCAAATGCGCCACCTGCCATTCTATCGACGAGGGCGGTGTGAACGGAACCGGTCCGAATCTCTGGGGCATCGTCGGAGCGCCAAAGAGCAATATTGTTGCGTTTAATTATTCCGGAGCCCTCGACAATACTGATGGCGGCTGGTGGACCTATGAGAATTTGGACGCATGGCTACTGGCCCCGTCCAAATATGCGCGAGGCACCTCAATGGCCTTTGCCGGGATTCGCCGTGATGATGAGCGGGCCAATGTCATTGCCTATC
>CAJXMY010000218.1 GCA_913056435.1 uncultured Hyphomonadaceae bacterium
AGGAGCTCGAGCGCGAGGGGCTTGGCCTGGTCGTGGACCTTGTGGCGGAGGAGGAGGAGGCGGAGGGCGCGGGTGTCGGGGAGGAGGATGTACTCGGTGTCAACGGCGTGCTGCTCGAGGGCGCCCTTGAGGATGCCCGGAGCGGGCGTATCGTCTTTATCGGCGATGCCGCCGCGCGAATCCGCGAGGATTATCTGCGGATTCTCCGATTCTTCCGCTTCAATGCCTGGTATGGTCAGGCCATCGATCCCGCGGGGCTTGCTGCTTGTACCGTGGCGCTTGACCGGCTCAACGATCATGTCGCGGCTGAAAGACGATGGGTCGAGCTGACCAAGCTCCTGTCGGCGCCGGATCCGTCAGGAGTGCTCACCATTCTGGAGGACGCCGGCTTCCTGGAGGTTCTGTTCGGCGAACAGGCCCGCAACGGGGTCACCGGGCTGGTGACACTGGAGACCCGATTTGGGATGCTGCCGGACCCGGTCCGGCGCCTCATGGCCGTGATTCAGGCCACAGGCTCCAGCCCTGACTGGTTATCTCGAACCTACAGGCCATCCAATTTGACCCTGAGGCGACTGAGATCCTGGCTGGAGGTCAATCTGGAAGGGGCGGAGGTCTGGACTGGGGCAGACTGGCGACGGGCCCTTTACAGGTTTTCCCCTGAGGCTGTGTGCGATGCTTGCGTGACCCGGTGTCTTCGGGGAGGCGAGACCGACATGCTGCGGCGCCTGCTTGGTGAGGTGGCCGTCTGGCAGCGTCCCACCCTGCCGGTTTCCGGGAATGACCTGCTCGCCAGAGGGTTGAGAGGACCGGCGCTTGGGGGGGTGCTTCAGGACATCGAACAACGATGGGTCGAGTCGGATTTCATCCTGTCGCGCGAGGCCTTGTTGTCATCCATCCCGGCCTAGGGCCATTTCACGACCGGCGGCATGCTGGACAGGATGCTCTCAATATTTCCACCCGTCTTCAGGCCGAAAGTGGTGCCTCTGTCATAGAGCAGATTGAATTCCACGTAACGGCCCCGCCGGATGAGCTGTTCCTCGCGCTCGGCCTCGGACCAGCTTTCCGGCATCCGGCGTCGGGCGATCATGGTGTAGACCTCGGCAAAGGCACGACCGACATCCTGCGTGAATGCAAAGTCCCGTTCCCAGTCGCCACTGTTGTGCCGGTCATAAAAAATGCCGCCGGTTCCGCGCGGTTCATCTCGATGCTGCAGGTGGAAGTACTCATCACACCGGGCTTTGAAATCCGGATAATAAGAAGGGTCATGGGCGTCACAGGCGGTTTTCATCGCCGCGTGGAAGTCCACCGTATCCTCGAACGCCGCGTCTCGCTGATAGTCGAGAACGGGCGTGAGGTCCCCGCCGCCGCCAAACCAGCTTTCGGAGGTGACCAGCATTCGGGTGTTCATGTGGACCGCGGGCACCCGAGGGTTGTGCAGATGCGCGATCAGGGAGATGCCGCTCGCCCAGAAGGTGCCGTCGGACTGGTCTGCGCCGGGGATCTGAGCCCGGAAGGCCTCGCTGAACGTCCCTTTGACCTCGGAAAAATGAACGCCGACCTTCTCGAAGAATTTCCCCCGCATGAGGCCCATCGTGCCCCCGCCTAGGTCTTCACTGCCATCGCCGCGGGACCAGTCCTTCTTTTCAAATTGACCGGCCGGGCCCCGATAAAGAGGGACATCCGCTTCTTTTTCCAGAGCTTCAAAGCGCCCGATAATGTCATCCTGCAAGGTTCGGAACCAGTCTGCCGCCCTTTGCTTGCGCCCCTCAAGAACATCCATTCTAAGCCTCATCCAGTTTCTTCTCCTTCCCGTATAGGGGACAGAGATCCCATCCGCCTAGGGGTTTTCACGAGGGTCAGGGTAAATCTGTCGCAGACGCAACAGCGCCTTGCGCTTGAAATCAGGCGCCAACCGGAGTAGGCGGCTCCAACCGTGAAGAGGCTTGCGGCGGTGCGCCGCAATGATTTTTGCCTCACAAACCGATATTCAGCTGCTCAGACAGTGCTGCTTGAGGAAGATAAAACGTGAGTGACAGTCAAACGGCCAGTCCCGAAACGGTCGATGAAGAGCGCCGGGATTTTATCCACATTGCCGCTGTGACGGCGACCGTGGTGGGTGCGGGGGCGGTGGCCTACCCGCTCGTCGACCAGATGAATCCCGCCAGTGACACAAAGGCGGCATCGAGCCTGGAAGTCGACACCACCAAGATCCCGCTGGGCGGAGAGATCCGGGTGCTGATCGGCGGCAAGCCCTTCTTCCTGCGCCACCGCACGGCGGAAGAAATCGCCGCCGCCGCCGGGGTGCCGCTGGACCGTCTGCCGGACCCGGAAACCGATGCGGATCGTCTTGTTCCCATGCCGGACGGTGAATTGAATCCGGCCATGCTGATCACCTCAGGCACCTGCACCCATCTGGGATGTGTCCCAGTGGGGCCCTCTCAGGGCAATACAGGGGATTATGGGGGCTGGTACTGCCCGTGTCACGGGTCGCACTATGATACGTCGGGGCGCATCCGGAAGGGACCGGCGCCGAAGAATCTGGCGATCCCGAACTATGAGTATGTGACGCCTGGCGTCGTGAAGATCTCACTTTAGAGGAAGGACGAAGACCCATGAGCGGACACGAGTCCACCTACACGCCGAAAACCGGATTTGAAAAGTGGCTGGATTCCCGCCTGCCCATCGTCCGGCTCGCCCACGACAGTTTCGTGGATTTTCCGACCCCGAAGAACCTGAATTACTGGTACACATTTGGCGGCATCCTCGCCATCTGTCTCGCGATCCAGATCATCACCGGTATTGTTCTGGCCATGCATTACACCGCGACGGTGGATGAGGCCTTTGCCTCTGTCGAACGCATCATGCGCGATGTGCCCTATGGCTGGCTGCTGCGCTATGTTCATGCGGTCGGTGCATCCATGTTCTTTCTGGCTGTTTACGTCCACATGTTCCGTGGCCTTTATTATGGATCCTACAAGGCCCCTCGGGAGGTGCTCTGGCTGCTCGGCTGCGTCATCTTCCTGCTGATGATGGCGACCGCGTTCCTGGGTTACATGCTGCCATGGGGACAGATGTCCCTGCATGGTGCCAATGTGATCATTGGGCTGTTTGGAGCCATCCCGCTGATTGGTGAAGGTCTCCAGACCTGGCTGATGGGAGGCCCTTCGATCGGAAACCAGACCCTGCAGCGTTTCTTCTCGCTGCATTATCTCCTGCCCTTCATGATTGCCGGCGTTGTGATTCTCCACATCTGGGCCCTTCACGTTCCGGGGAACAACAATCCGACGGGCGTGGAAGTGAAAGATGTCGAGAAGGACACGGTGCCGTTCCATCCGTATTACACGGTGAAGGACGGGTTTGCGATCGTCCTCTTCCTGATCATTTTCGCCGCCTTTGTCTTCTATGCGCCAAATGTTCTTGGGCATGCCGACAATTACATCGAGGCCAACCCGCTGGTGACCCCGGCCCACATTGTTCCGGAATGGTACCTGTTGCCCTTCTACGCGATCCTGCGGGCGATCACTTTCGATATCGGGCCCATCTCGGCCAAGCTGCTCGGCGTCATCTTCATGTTTGGCTCAATCGCTGTCCTGTTCGCTCTGCCCTGGCTCGACACGTCTAAGGTCAAGTCCATGCGGTATCGTCCTGTGGCCAAGCAGTTCTTCTTCGGCTTTGTGGCCGCTGCCCTGCTGCTCGGCTGGTGCGGCGCATCCAATCCGGATGATCCGATCATCCCGCTTGGCGACGACAAGCGGGATTAAATAGAAGAGCTTGTCTAATAAAGGCATGTAAAACACAAAGCGAGTTGAAAAAATCGTGAAATTGTAGAAGCATCAACGATATAAAACATAAACAAGTTCAAATTTTCCGCCAATTTGGCAGAAAGCAAAAAAATGAATAAATATTCAACGAATTTTGACTTTTTAA
>CAJXMY010000219.1 GCA_913056435.1 uncultured Hyphomonadaceae bacterium
GGCTCATGAGGACCCTTTGGCTACAGCGCTTCAGCAAGTCCGCGCGCAACAGGTGGACAACATCTTGGACAGTCCCCTGCTCGCCCCCATTCTACGCTATGCGGCTACGCTGACACCAGATCAAGCTGAAATCCTGATCGCCGAAGCCACCGCGGCAACGCAAACCGCCCTCAACGCCTATGCCCGGCTGGAGACTTTCCTGACCGACATTTATCAACCGCGCGCTGCCCCCGGTTTGTCCGCCGTGCCCGGTGGTGAAGCCGCTTATCTCGCCCTGTTATCCGGGTATAGCGCTGGGGCCGGCCTGACGGGGCAGGAGATCCACGCTCTGGGGCACTCGGAGGTGGAGCGGATACGGCAAGAAATGCAGGGGGTCCTCGAAGAGCTGGCCTTTGAGGGCAGTCTTGAAGAATTTTTCTCATACCTTCGCGAGGCTCCCCAGTTCTACGCCAAGACACCCGAAGAGCTCTTGGAAAAAGCCGCTGAAATGTCCAAACGACTCGACGGTCTGCTGCCGGCCTATTTCGGGTTGTTGCCTCGGCTGACATATCGGGTGGCTCCTGTACCGGATGAAATTGCCCCGGGCTATACAACCGGACGGTATGGTCCAGGGGACAGCGACCGGGGAATTGCCGGCACCTATTTCGTGAACACCTATGCGCTTGACCAAAGACCCCTTTATGAGCTGCCGGCCCTAACAGCCCATGAGGCCGTACCTGGCCACCACCTGCAAATCGCCCTTGCATCGGAACTCGAGAACCTGCCGGAATTTCGCCGGAGTTACTACGTCACAGCTTTCGGTGAAGGCTGGGGCCTGTACGCGGAGAAGCTCGCCGGTGAGGCGGGTTTTTATCGCACCCCCTACGAGCGTTTCGGTCAGCTGTCCTATGAGATGTGGCGCGCCTGTCGTTTGGTCGCCGACACAGGCCTGCACCTGTATGGATGGTCCCGTAAACAGGCTGTCGCTTGCTTTGAAGACAATTCCGCACTCTCGCCGTTGAATATAGAGACGGAGGTCACCCGCTACATCGGCTATGCCGGACAGGCGGTGGCCTACAAGCTTGGAGAGCTTGCGATCTTGAAGATACGGGAAGACGCCCGCACCGCATTGGGCGAAGCGTTCGATATCCGCTCTTTTCACGATCACCTGCTCGGCGCAGGCGCAATGCCGCTGGATGCCCTCGAGACCCGCATGAAAATCTGGGTACAGGACCAGCTGGAATGAACCTGACCATTATCGAGGCCGGGCAGCCGCCGGAAGCAATTCGCCAGAGCTGGCCGAGCTACCCCACCATGTTTAAGACCCTGCTGAGCCCGCATTGCTCCAACCTTCGGATCGTCTCCGTGCCCCTGCATGCTGGGGCAACTCTGCCCGCACCGGAGTGGGTAGATGCCGTCCTGATCACAGGCTCCGCCAGCGGGGTCTATGACAACCTGCCATGGATCGGGAGATTAATGGACTTCATCATCGGTGTGGCCGCTGCCAGGGTTCCCCAAGTTGGCATCTGCTTTGGACATCAGGCCCTGGCAAAGGCGTTCGGTGCCCGGGTCGAGAAGTCACCAAACGGATGGGGGCTCGGCCGACATCAGTATGAGGTGGTCCAGCGTCCGGACTGGATGGCAGATGACAACATCCAAGAGTTCGCGCTTGGTGTCTCTCACCAAGATCAGGTTCTGACCCTCCCAAGCGGCGCAAACGTCTTTGCTCGCAGCGCGTTCACACCCTATGCGGGCCTGGATTATCCCAACTTCAAAGCCGCAAGCTTTCAGGGCCACCCCGAGTTTAGCCCGGACTTTTGCAGGGCCTTGTACCAGACGCGGCGAGGCAGTCATCTGAGCGCAGATGAGGTCACACATGCCTCTCTTAGCCTGGAGCGGCCTGTCCACAATGACCTTGTTGGCCGCTGGATTTTCCACATTTTAAATCAAAACTGCGCCTAAGCGCCCTTCAATCTTGCCATCAAAGGTGGCATCTGCTCAACGAACCGCCGAACGTTGTCGTTAAGGATCCCAACCATGCTGCCGAAACCCACAGCTGACATTGCGCCAAACACCTTCGAGTTTGAGGTCCTACCCCTGGTCAAGCCGACGGGTTTCCGAGAATATGATGCCCGGTGGTGGTTCAACGGCATCGGGCACACCAAGGCCCCCGAACTGAACCTGACGGGCGTTCAAGCCCTTGGCCTTGGCATGGCAACCTTGTTCCACGAGCTCGGCGTAGACCCGAGGGTCGTGACCGGGCATGACTACCGGTCGATCTCGCAGCCCATTAAGCATGCCCTGACACTAGGTCTGGTCCAGGGTGGATGCCATGTTCTGGACGTGGGGCTTGCTCTGTCTCCCATGGTCTACTGGGGTCAGTTCGAACTCAATGCAGCCTGCTGTGCCATGGTAACCGCCAGCCATAACGAAAACGGCTGGACCGGGGTCAAAATGGGAGCCAATCGTCCCCTGACCTTCGGCCCAGAGGAAATGGGTAGACTTAAAGAAATTGTCCTCGAAGGGGCATTTGAAGAGCGTCCCCACGGGCGGCATGAGCGCGTTGACGGATTGCGAGACCGTTATATTGCCAGCACAGCACAAGGCGTATCCATCAAACGTCCCCTGAAAGTAGTCACGGCATGCGGAAACGGCACCGCGGGCGCCTTTGCGCCCGAGGCGCTGCGTTCCATGGGGGTCGAGGTGATCGAGATGGACTGCAATCTCGATATGACCTTTCCGAAATATAACCCAAACCCAGAAGACAGTGAAATGTTGCACGCCATGGCCGCGGCCATCAAAGCCCATGGCGCCGACATCGCACTGGGATTTGACGGAGATGGCGACCGGTGCGGGGTCGTCGACAATCTTGGCGAGGAGATCTTCGCGGACAAGATCGGACTGATGTTGGCACGGGATCTCTCAAGGGAATACTCGAACGCGAAATTTGTGGTTGATGTCAAATCGACGGGCCTGTTCAAAACGGACCCTGTCCTGCAGGAAAACGGCGCCAGCGTTGATTACTTCAAGACGGGACACTCCTATATAAAACGCCGAACCACTGAGCTCGACGCGCTCGCGGGATTTGAAAAATCCGGCCACTTCTTTTTCCGCCCCCCCATCGGACTGGGCTATGATGACGGACTGATCGCCGCCAAGGCCATTCTGGAAATGCTCGACCGAAATCCCGGGAAAACCATGGCCGATCTGAAAAATGAGCTGGGTGAAGCTTACACCTCTTTGACCATGTCACCCCATTGTGACGATGAGATCAAATATGAGGTTATTGATCGGATGGTCACCGAATATCAGGGACTTGAGGGTCAAAAAATTCTGGGTCGTAAAGTCGTCGAGGTAAATACGGTAAACGGTGCCCGGGTCACCCTTGAAGATGGATCATGGCTTCTGGTTCGGGCCTCGTCGAACAAACCGGAACTGGTTGTTGTGGTGGAAAGCATGTTGAGCAACGCGGACATGAGGGCTCTCTTTCGTGAGGAAGTGAAACCCCGCTTGGGCAAACATCCTGAGGTCGGCGCCTATAATCAGGAAATATGACCTCGAAAACGGGAGATGGCTTCTGAACAGTTGAGCTTGCCTCCCTAGAAGCGGCCATGCACGCACCTGATGGCCAAAGGGTCGCACCTTCCCGACCGGACCGGTTGCGGTCAACAATCAGGAACCGGGCATGAGAGAATTTCATCATATGCTTTAGCGGATTGCTAAGAGCCCTCATGGACAATGGTTCCGTGATCCTCGGAGCAAGCATGATCGACTATAAGATTACGAAAAATCAGGCTGGAAACGTCAGCGTTGTCTTCGGCCTGGCTCTCCTGCCTGTTATTTCGCTGGGCGGTCTGGCCATCGACTTTCAGGCGGCCGTGACCTCCAAGGCGAGGGTCCAGTCAATTATAGATGCGGCGGTCCTGC
>CAJXMY010000220.1 GCA_913056435.1 uncultured Hyphomonadaceae bacterium
TCGGTCTGCTCACCTCAGCTTCAGCGTGGAGAGCCCAATCAGGGCAAACAGGATGGACAGGATCCAGAACCGGGCGACCACATGAGTCTCCGGCCAGTTCTTCTTCTGGAAGTGGTGGTGCAGCGGCGCCATCAGGAACACGCGCTGCCCGGTCCCGGTCAGTCTCCGGCTCAACTTGAACCAGCTGACCTGAATCATCACTGACAGAGCCTCGAGCACAAACAGACCGCCGATCACGGCCAGCGCAAATTCATGTTTCACGGCCACGGCAACCACCCCGATCATTCCGCCAAGCCCCAGAGAACCGGTATCTCCCATGAAAACCCGCGCCGGGTAGGCATTAAACCAGAGAAAGCCCATCCCCGCGCCAATCATCGCCCCGAGAAGCACGGCCAGCTCCCCTGTCCCGGGCGAGAACTGGATACCAAGATAGCCCGCGAAAACGAAATTCCCCGTGAGATAGGCGATCAGCGCATAGGCGCCCGCCGCCACAATCATGGGCACAATAGCCAGCCCATCGAGGCCATCTGTAAAATTGACAGCATTCGCCGACCCGACAATCACGATCATGGCGAAAAGAACGAAGAAACCGCCAAGTGGTAAAAAGTAATCATTGACGAAGGGCACGGCGACGCCGCCTGAGAAGGCGGCTTCGTTTCGTTCAACGGAGGTCTCGGGGGCCACGCTGGCAATCCATTCGGCGAGTGGGGTCAGCGCGCCCCAGTCCGCATGGCCCAGGGGCGTATGTGCCCCATGCAAGCCCATAATGAACGCTCCGGCGAGTGCCGCAATCAAAAACTCAACACCAAGACGGACCCGAGCCGACACGCCATCTGTGCTCTGCTTGGACACTTTTGCGTAATCATCGGTGAACCCCAGCACGGCGAAACAGATGGCCACCCACAGCACCACCCAGATGTAGGGATTGCTTAAATCGGCGAACAGCAACGTCCCCAGCACCAATCCGATCCAAATCAGGAAGCCGCCCATGGTCGGCGTTCCCTGCTTCGACATCTGGGCCTCAAGAGACAGATCCCGAATGGGCTGGCCCTTGCCCTGCTTCACGCGCAGCTGATTGATGATCCACCCACCGGTCAGAACAGTGAACAGGAAAGCCGTCATCAGGGCCGCCCCGGTCCGGAAGGTCAGGAAGGTGAACAGTCGGAAAAGGCCGTCATCAGCGGCCAGCCATTCATACAGCATTTTCACCCCGTACAGCGCTTTGCGCACTGTCTCTTTTTTTGTCTGACGATCGCGCTTCGCTCCAGCCACGCAGACGCTCCGCCAGTCGTCCCATTCCGGAGGCATTCGACCCTTTTAGCAACAGCAGATCTCCGTCCTCGAGGATGTTTTTCATGTGGGACTCGAGGTCTTCGGACTTGACCTCCCAAATGGTCCTTATTCGTTCTTCCAAACATTCAGCCAGGGGCTGCATGCCCTGCCCGGCCAGAACAACAAGATCCGGCGCCGTGGCCAGGACCGGGTCGGCGAGCCCGGCATGCTCTGCACTGGCCTGAGACCCGATTTCCAACATTTCACCCAAAGCCAAAATGCGGCGCCCGCGGCACGGGCGGGCGGCAAATCCGGCCAGGGCAGCGCGCATGCTTTCGGGATTGGCATTGTAAGCATCGTCGATCAGCGTCACCGCGCCTCCGGACGGCAAATCAAGGCTTTCCGCCGTCCCACGCCCGGGGGGCGGGGCATAGCCATCGAGCGCTTCAGCGACTTTGGCCGCCGCCAGGCCCGAGCCGGCACACGCGCCCAAAATGGCCGCCGCTGCATTCATCGCCCAATGGGCCCCGACCGCCTCAAGCCGGGTGATGAGCGGAGCATTGCGATAGTCCATACCGACCTCACAACTCTGCCCGTCGCTTTCATAATTGAGGACACGCAGATCGGCGACAGCGCCCTCGCCAAATGTCGCTACGGCGGCGTCGGGCTGGTGGCTCAGCGCCCGCGCTGTCAGGCGATCCAGAAAATGGCTGTCCTGCGGCAGGAGGACATGC
This sequence comes from uncultured Hyphomonadaceae bacterium, assembly GCA_913056435.1. GTDB lineage: Bacteria > Pseudomonadota > Alphaproteobacteria > Caulobacterales > Hyphomonadaceae > Henriciella. Next base: position 2,007 of record CAJXMY010000220.1, read on the forward strand.
CCCCCGGGAACAAGGCCACTGAAGATATCGGCCTTTTCATCGGCGATGGCCTCCACGCTGCCCAGCCCCTCCAGATGAGCGGCGGCGATTTTGGTCACCATGGCCGCATGCGGGGCCACCATGTCGGATCTCGGGGCGATCTCGCCGGGGGTCGACATGCCGATCTCAAACACGGCGTACTCTGTATCCCGGGGCATGCGGGCCAGGCTCAACGGGACCCCCCACTGATTGTTGAAACTTTTCTCTGACCAGTGGGCCCGTCCCGCCGCTCTGAAGATGCGGGCGATCATCTCCTTGACGCTGGTCTTGCCGACCGAACCGGTTACCGCGACACGGTAGCACTGGGGGGCACGTTCCCGCGCCGCGATGCCGAGCGCCGTCAGGCCCTCAAGCACGTCCTCTACCAGGATAAACGGGCCGCCCTCGACCGGTCGTGACACCAGAGCCCCTGCCGCACCGGCAGCAAACGCGGCCGCGGCAAACTCATGCCCGTCCCGGGCATCACTGAGGGCGACAAACAGGTCGCCAGGGCACAGGCTGCGGGAATCGATGGAGATCCCGGTCACGGAAAAGGGCGCAGACGCCTGCCCACCGGTCGCCTCAGACAGTTCAGACGATGTCCAGAGAGCCTCAGTCATGCTGGCCCTCCCTCAGCGCGGCAGCCGCAACCTCCTGATCGCTGAACGGAATGACCGTGGTGCCAATCAGCTGTCCGGTCTCATGCCCTTTGCCGGCAATCAGCAGCGTGTCGTTCTCTCCAAGGCCGGCAATGGCTTGCCGAATGGCCTCGCCGCGATCTGCGATTTCCTGACCGTGCGGAACGGCGGCCAGCACTTCAGCCCGGATCGAGGCGGCGTCCTCTGTTCTTGGATTGTCATCGGTCACGATCACCCGGTCCGCATGCCGTGCGGCAATGGCACCCATTTGTGGCCGTTTGCCACGATCACGATCTCCCCCGCAACCAAACACGACCACCAATGAGCCGGCGGTATGCGGCCGGGCGGCCCGGATCAGCACATCAAGGCCGGCCGGGGTGTGCGCATAATCGACAAACACCCCGGCCCCGTGACGGGTCTCTCCGATATATTCCAGTCGCCCCTTCACGGGCCGCAGCCTCGAAAGTCCCAGAGAAACTGCGTCCAGCGGCGTCCCAGTCGCCAGCGCCAGACCGGCAGCGGTCAGCGCGTTCAGCGCCTGAAACTCGCCAATCAGAGGCAGGTCGACCCGGGTTTTCGTTCCACGCCACGACAGAAACAGACGCTGACCCGTCGCCCGGGGCATCAATTCCTCGATCTTGAGATCCTTGCCGCGCCAGCCCACAGAGACCGCTTCGAGGCCCGCTTCCCGAGCGGCGGCCTCGAACACCTCGCACTGATCGCTGTCCGCATTGACAATGGCGGGAACGCCCGGCGGTGCCAGCTCGCGGAACAGGCGAAGCTTGGCGTCACGATAGTCCTGCATGGTCTGGTGATAGTCGAGATGGTCCTGGGTCAGATTGGTAAAAGCCACGGCTCCGAGGCGAACCGCGTCCAGCCGGTTCTGGACCAGTCCGTGTGAGGACGCCTCCATGGCCACATGGCCCACCCCCTCAAGTGCGAGGGCCTGAAGCGTGCCCTGAATGGCCACTGGATCCGGCGTGGTGTGGCCAAGGTCAAGATGCCCGGAGGGACCAATGGCCCCCAGGGTTCCCATGGAAGCCGCAGGGAGGCCCGCCGCCTGCCAGATCTGGCGCAGGAAGGTGGAGACAGAGGTTTTGCCGTTGGTGCCGGTGACGGCCGCCATGGTGGGCGGCTGATGTTCGAACCAAAGCGCCGCCGCATAGGCCAGCGTCTGACGCGGATCTTCGGCCACAACCACAGCCACGCCCGTTCCGGCCACATCGTTA
>CAJXMY010000221.1 GCA_913056435.1 uncultured Hyphomonadaceae bacterium
CGCCTTCACCAATCCCGCCGCTCAGAACCCAGATTTTGGCACGCAGTATGATGCCGCCGCGGACCGGCGAAGCCACGCGGCGCTGTTGGATTTTCTGTCGGATATCTACGGCTAGGAGGCGGGGACAGAGGCCGCTGGAGCAGCGGCGGCAACCCGGATCTTGAGACCCTTCTGTGCGGCATGGGCGTGGCACCAGACCGGGCCCATCGGGAGCGCGAAGGACAGGGGATCAGCTCAGCGCCACCAGTCCCGCCCCGACATAGGCGAGCAGAGCCGCACCCCCTGCCGCAAGAGCATAGGGCAACTGGGTCCGGACATGGTCGAAATGATCACAGCCGGCGGCCAGGGAGGCAATGATCGTCGTATCCGAAATCGGCGAACAATGGTCCCCGAAAACGCCGCCCCCCATCACTGCCGCCATGGCCAGCGGCAGGGGAACCCCGGCCCCGACCGCCAGAGGCACCGCGATCGGCACCAGGATCCCGTAAGTGCCCCAGCTGGTCCCCGTCGTGAAACTTGTAAACCCAGCAACCAGGAAGAGAAGCGCCGGGATCAGCGCCGGAGCCGGAAAATCCGCCGCCAGCTGGGCGATATAGCGCCCTGTTCCCAAAGCCGACAGGGAATTGCCCAGAACGAAAGCGAGGAAGATCACACTCACGGCCGGCAGAAGCCCGCCCATGCCGTCAAACCCGGTCTGGAGCAGTTCGCCGGTCCGGCGGCCCGAATGCGCGAGGGCCAGAAAGGCGATCCCCGTGGCCAGAACCACAGACCACAGGATCGCCGTCGATCCCGAGCCGCGCAGCAGATTGCCATTTCCGGTCCAGGCCATAAAGCCCAGCGTGCCCCCGACAAGCACCAGCATGGGCAGCCACATATAGATCGGCCGGCTGGGGGCCTCCACCATGTCCTCTAATCCGGCGTCCCCGGCCAGCGCCGGGCGCGCGGGCCCGGATCGTGCCTCCAGCCGGGCCAGCGGTCCGAAGGTCCGGTTCAGGCCGACGGTCAGGAAGACCAGGGCAAGTGTGAGCAGGGGATAGAAGTTGAAGGGGACCGTCCAGACAAGCGCCTTCAGGGGCGCGCTGACCCCATTCTCAGCCATCAGCTGCAGGATGAAAAAGCCCCAGCCATTCAGAAGGATCAGCACACTGACCGGCGCACAGGTCGAGTCGATGATATAGGCCAGTCTCTCGCGGCTCACCTTTAGCCGGTCAAACAGGTAGCGTCCGAGGAGCCCCGTCGACAACAGGCTGATATTGGTCTCAACAAAGATCACAATGCCGGACAGGGCGGTGATGAATCCCGCCCGCCGCGGCGTCGCGGCCAGCCCCGACCGGCGCAGCCAGGCCACCATGGCCGCAACACCGCCGGAGGTCCGCATATAGGCCATCAGGGCCCCGATGATCAGGCAGAAGAGGAGGATCCGCGTATTGCCCTCGCTGGCAAAGACACCGACCGACCGGTCGACGCTCTCCAGCACACCCATCAGGGGGTTGCCCCCCGCCAGAAGCGTTTCGGAGACAAGGATGGCCAGACCCAGCGCCCAGTAGACATTGCGTGTCCAGACCGCAACGACCAGAGCCAGCAGCGGCGGGAAGAGACTGAGTGCCTCCACCCTAGCGCGTGACCGGTGGCGAGGTCAGCGCGGCCTCCCGGGCCGCCTCCGCGGCGCTCAGAAGGCGGACCATATTGCCGCCCCAGATCTTGGCGAGGTCATCTTCGCTGTAGCCGGCCTGCAGCAAACGCTCGGTGACCTTCGGCAAATGGCTCACATCTTCCATGCCATCCACGCCGCCACCGCCGTCCCAGTCTGCCCCGAGTCCGACATGGTCCGGCCCGACCAGCTCAAGCGTGTAAAGCAGGTGTGTCATGAACATCTCGAAACTCGACCTTGGCGGCGGAAACGCCTCATTGAGCTCCTCGCGCGCCGCCCTGTAAGCAATCTGGTCCTGCGGGCTCAAATCATACAGGTTTCCGCCAAACTCCGCCTCAAGAGCGGCCAGCGCGGCCGCGCGCTCGGGGGTTGGTTCAAGCTTTTCCAGATAGCTGCCCAGACCATTGACCTGGATCACACCGCCGCTCTCTGCCAAGGCGCGCAAAAGCTCATCGGGCACATTGCGGGGATGATCATACACCCCTTTGGGCCCGCTGTGTGACAGGATGATAGGCGTCGTCGACAGGTCGATCATGTCATAAACCGTGCTGTCGGCGGCGTGGGACCCGTCAAGGATCATCCCCAGTCGGTTCGCCTCCCGGACCAGATCTTCCCCCAGAGGACTGAGCCCGTCATAGGCGGCGGACACGTCGGTCGCGGAGTCTGCGAACTGGTTGTTCCGGAAATGCGCGGGGCTGATCATGCGCACGCCTCCGATATAGAAGGTTTCCATCAGCGAGAGGTCTTCGCCCAGAGGATAGGCATTCTCGATGCTCTGATAGACGATCTTTTTCCCCGCATCATGAATCCGGCCGGCATCCTCCGCAGTGAAAGCCAGTTCGACCTCATCGGCATAACGGGCCGCAAATTCGCGAATGGCCGCCTGCCGCATCAGCGCGGAGTCGCGCGCGGCCGAATAGGCCTCCGGGGTCAGTGGGCCCTGTGCGGTGTAAATCACCCAGAACCCGCCATCGAGCCCCCCGTCATTCATCCGGGGCAAGTCAACATTGGTTCCATCCTCGGCCCAACTGCCACGGTCGGAAAAGGTGTAGTCGGCCCGATGGAAATAGGCCGGCGTATCCAGATGACTGTCCATCACCATCAGGTCCTGGTGCAGACGGGCCGCCCTGTCATGGGAGGATGGCACCATGATCTGGCTGCCCGCGTCCTCCTGCGCCCGCTCAGCACAGGCGCCAGCCAGAACCAGGCAGCTGGCCAGTGTCAGTATCCGCATCGTCATGTGTCCTACCCTCGTCCCCTGCGTTTCCCTGCAATCCATCAGAAGCCCGCCAAGGGCGCAAGAGGACACCTTGCGTGAAACTCAGCTCACCAGGCGTCAGCCGGTCCCGGCGTGCGGCCTGTCAGAGCGTGATCGCGCCAGAGATCCGGCGCCCATTGCGGTCGATGACGATCTGCCATCGCCCCGACCCGCGGTTCAAGGCGGTCTCCAGCGTGGCGACCGACTGGATCGACTGGCCGTCGACGGACAGGATAATGTCGCCGGGGCGCAGGAACCGCCAGGCAAAAGCCCGGTTCATGATGCGGGTGACCAGAACCCCCGACTCAAACGGGTCGCGCCCCAGCTCCTCGGCCAGGCGGGGCGACAGCTCAGCCACCTCCGCCCCGGTGAACGGATGACGTCCCTGCAGCAGGACGAGCTCGGCTTCGGTCACCCCCGGTGGCACATCCAGTTCGACCCGGACCACACGTTCCGATCCGCCGCGCATGACCTTCAGAACAGCGACCTCTCCGGGCGACCGGATGGCCGCCATGAATTTGAGGCCCTTTTCATCGAACACTTCGCGATCATCAATACTCATCACCAGGTCACCCCGGCGCAGCCCGGCACGGTCCGCCGGACCCGCCTCATAAACCTCCGAGACGATGACCCCGACCGGTCGGCTGAGGCCCTGCGCCCGGGCGATGTCAAACGTGACCGCCTGCCCTTTCAGGCCAAGCCACGGCCGGACAATCCGGCCCTCGTTCACCGCGGCATCCACGATCGCGCCACTAAGCTGATTCAAATCATCCTGTGTTTCTGTGCTTCTGTGGTTAGATAAAAAAAACATCCTTCTAATCGAGCTCCTTAGCAGGAATACGATAAAATTTAAGCGCAGTCTCAGTTGTTACCTTTGCAACTTCTTTAAGAGAGAGCGATTTTACTTCAGCAAGTTTCTCAGCGGTAGCACGTACATGAGCGCTCTCGCACCGTTTCCCTCGATTTGG
>CAJXMY010000222.1 GCA_913056435.1 uncultured Hyphomonadaceae bacterium
AGAGCGCCGTGAGCACGACGGCAAGACTGGCCCACCACGACCCCCGGAAAGCCGTGCACATCAGGTCACTTCAGGGCAGGAAATGACTGTGCCGGGTAAGGCTGGCGCAGCCAATATTGCGCAGGCCGAGCTTGTACAGCGGCCAGCCGAGCAGCAGGAACAGACCCGAGCGGAAGAACAGCGCGTAGAGCCAGCCCGTCTGGCCGGGGTGGCAAGCCCGAAAGACTTCCTCCCGCTCGAGATGACCGGTCCAGGCATGGTGGCGGGCATGGGACCGCTGCCAGGCCCGATAGGGCACCAGCAGGGCCCCATACAGCAGGATACCGGCCACGGTGTTGGCCAGACGCCCCTTGAGAAAGACGCCATGCCCGGCATCATGCCCGAGCACAAAAAGCGCCCAGAGCAGCGTCCCGATCAGTCCGACAAGGGGCAGCTGAACATACCAGACCGGGCAGACCGTCATGGCGCCATAACTGGCCATGATCAGCAACAGGTCAAAGCCCAGATAGGCCAGCGCGCGTTTGGGCTGGATCTCAAAGCAGTGGCCCGGGATCCGGGCCCGCAAAGCCGCCAGGGTTAGCTCATCAGCCGGCATGGCACCCCTTTCGGATGCGCACGTTCCCCCGTCACCCAACTCCGAACCCTACTGCATTAAGGGAGGACACCCAAGGCAGTATCCGCCGGATAAGACCCTATTCTGGCGAAGACGCCGCTTTGGCCCCGGCCCCGCCAACCCCCTGGGCCACCTTGCCGAGGGGTTCCACGGACTGGATATAACCGGCTTCGGCCGGGATATGCAGGCAGGGATTGCCATTTTCATCCTTGCCGACCACGGGCAACACGGTGACCACTTTCTCACCCTGAAATCGCGACAGGGCCTGGTCCACCGTGTCGGTCTCGGCCAGCTTGCCGAGATTCATCCGGGTCGGGAAAATAATGGTGGCCGTCCCCTCAGCCTCCATGTCCAGAGCCTGCTGAGGCCCCAGCCAGACGGCCTCCGTGGTCTCGCGGCCATCATTCTCCGCGATCTGGTCGGGCGGTGTTGGTGCGAGGTAGAAATGGGTGTCGAACCGCTTCGGCATCATGGTCGGGGTGATCCAGTGACCGAAATGGACCAGTGTATCGAGGGCCAGAACCAGGCCATGTTCCTCCATCAGGTCGAGAAAGCTTGCCTCGCGGCGGTCGACCGCAGCGCGCATCGGATCAAGGGCTCTGGCCACATCGAGGCCCACCAGCGGCGCGCCTTCCCCACGCTCTGACGCCCGCCGGGCCAGCAAAAGCCCGGCCTCTTCATAAGCCTCGCGCAGAGCGGATATACGGGCCGCCCGTTCCACAGTGTCGAACACGCCATCGCACAGAGCGGCCCAGCGTGGATCGCTGTCCTCATCATTCGCCTTTCCGCCCGGAAAGACCAGCGCACCCGCCGCAAAGTCGATCTGATAGTGGCGTTTCACCATCAGCACCTCCAGCGACTCCCGGTCCCTGAGCAAGAGAATGGTCGAGGACAGGCGCGGCTCTGTTTTCGTGTCGGACATGGATTCTCCTAAGCCGTTTGATCAAATTTGCTGAAAATCCAGCGGTCTGCATGCGCAGGATTTCAATTTTGACCCTGTATGTGAACCCCTTAACCCAGCGTCACGGAAGCGGCATGCAGACTTTACACGACTTTTCCCGACAGACCCGTCCGGCCCGGCCGGCCGCCCGGCTTTTGCCCGTGCAGCATCTGGTCAGCGGGGCAACCTGCATGCTCCTGTCCGAGACCTCCAGAGATTTTGAAGACCGGCCGCGCTTCGGACCGGCCTTTCAGCCAACGCTAGCTGATAGCGGATCTCAGGCGTCGGCCGCCGAATGGATGGCCCACTCAATTGCCCGGTTTGCAGGGCTGGCAGAGGCTGAGGGGCTGGCTTGCCCTCTTCTTGTCCCAGCGCCTCTGGCAGCCCTGCTCCACGATGACACGGCCATGGTCTGCCATGCCGTGGCTGAACGCATGCAATGGACCCCGCAGGATCTGTTTCTGGACGTCAGCGCCAGCAGTCTGCTGGTCGAGGATGTTCTGCCGCGCCTCGCAGCCCTGCGCCGGCTGGGATTCCGGCTGTCCATCAGCACCCGCCCGGCGGGGCCGGTGCGCCTTGCCTCCGACAGGCTGGACCTGATCGACAGCCTCCGCTTCGATGTCCGCCAGCTGGACTCATGCCCGGAGCTCATCCATCTGGTCGAAGCGGCGCGCGCAGACGGGACACGGCTTATCGTGGAACATGCCGCCTGGAGAGATGGTGACTGGCTGGCCCGGCTCGGGGTGCACCACGCTATCCGCCCACGGGCAGACGCGTAACCGCTCCCGCCCCGGCCAAAAGATCTTCGGTCAGAGTGGCCTCATCGGCATAGGCATCGAGCTTCTCAAGAAGATAATCCAGATCGTCTTTCGGAATGGCCTGAAACTGGGTCAGGACCCGTTCAATCATACGCATTCGAAAACGGGCCCGGTCATGAAGTCCGCCATCGATCTCCAGCTCATGATACACCGCAACCGCTGCCCTGAACGCCGGCAGAAGTTTGCGGTGCAGCCCCGCCCGGTCAAAAACCGCCTGCAGACCCAGCGGTCCGGCATCGTGAACCATCAGCCAGACTCTCTCCCGGGGGACGCCCGACAATTCGGCGAGGGCATGTTCGACGAACCCCATATGTCCGACGCACAGCGCCCGCACGATGAGGGATTGTGTCAGCCGCCCGTTCAAACTGAGTTCCGAGACAAAACGGGGCAGATCTGTGGTCTGGCCGGCCTGCTCCACAAGGTCGAGCGTTGTGCGCTCGCGCGCGCCGGCAGCCAGGTCGATGGCCAGCTGAGCCGGAAGTTCATGCCGGTTGATCAGCATGTCAAAGGCCTGGCCGGACACCATGAAGACAAGCTTTTCGGTGATGTGCGGCGGAATGTGCTCGCGCAGGACCAGTGAATGATGAATGGCCGCCGCCTCCGGAAACCGTTCGAGCGTCGTCTCAAACGCCTTATCCGACAATTCGGCCCCTAAATTTTTGGCCAGCCTTTCAACGGCTGACGCCTCCGCATGCTCACATATCACCTCCGATACGGACGGGGAAACCGCCGCCCGCGAGGCGATGGCCACTTGTTTCACAGCGGTGACGGCCAGAACCAGCTCGATAAGATCCTCATCCGAAAAAACCGGCGAACTCTCTAGAACCGGTAAGGCAACGCTTTCCACATCTCGCGCAAGCTTGAAAGCTGTCTCCTTGGGCAAGCGCGGTGAATTGCGCAAGGTTTGTGCCAGTGTTCGGCGAACCAGTTCCGCGGTGTCCTCAGCCAGAATGGCTATGATCTCGTCAGCATATTGGCGTTCCTGATCGCTCAGCACATCAACGGCGATCCGTCGGCAAAGACGATGCGCCACCGAGGCCCGTTCCTCACCTGTTTGCCCCTTTATCAGGCGATGAATATCCGCCTCGCTGAGCTCAAGGCGCAGGCTCTGTAAGGTCATGAGTGCGGTCTCTCAGGCTGGGACACGATCCTGCGTTCTAACTGCACCTCATCGGTTAACGCTTGGTTTACCAGAACTGCACGCGGCGGCATGTCTTTCCCCATGGAAACAGCTGTGCGAAACACCAACGCAGATCTGTTGGGAGGAACCCGTTATGCTTGAAGGCATTCGCGTAATTGAACATGCCACCTACATGGCAGCGCCCGGCGCCGGAAGCATTCTCAGCGACTGGGGGGCCGAAGTCATCAAGATCGAACATCCCGAAACCGGCGAGGGCGGTACCGGCGACGATGAGGGCGATCTCGTGGAGACGGTCCGCCATCAGTCGTCATCCTCGTCGTCGTCCTCTTCCTCTTCGTCGTCT
>CAJXMY010000223.1 GCA_913056435.1 uncultured Hyphomonadaceae bacterium
CCGATATCGCCCCGATGATGCGCTCGATGAGCTCGACATCCGGGTTCGCTTCCCCCGCAGCGCCCGCAGCGTGGAAGCCCTTGACCGGCTCAAGATCGCCACGCCATCCGGCCAGGTTCCTTTGGCGCTTTTTGTCGAGCGAGTCCCCGCTCAGAAGGTCACCGAAATTGAACGACGTGACGGAAAGCGGCTCATCATGGTCCGCGCCAATGCTGCCGAACAGGGTCAGGGCGCCGCGCTCGTCCAGGACGTCAAAACCTGGATGGCAGACGCAGGCCTCAACCCGGCGGTCGACGTGACCTTTGAAGGCGCTGATGAGGATGCTGCCGAAGCGAGCGCCTTTTTTCAGGGTGCCGCACTGGCGGCCCTGTTTCTGATGGGGATCATTCTGCTCTGGGAATTCAATAATTTCTTCCATGTCCTTTTGACATTGTCGGCCGTCATTTTATCAACTGCCGGTGTTCTGATCGGGATACAGCTGGTCCTGCCCTATATATCAGTGCTGATGATCGGGACGGGTGTCGTGGCGCTGGCGGGTATCGTCGTGAACAATAACATTGTCCTGATCGACACCTTTCAGAGATTAAGACGCGACAACCGATCCGGGCGGGACGCAGCGATTGCCGCTGCGGCGCAGAGGATCCGGCCGATCCTCCTGACCACCCTGACCACCATATGCGGCCTGCTGCCGATGATGTTCATGATGAACGTCAATTTCAGGGCCGGGTCCATCTCGTTTGGCGGCGTGACCGCGGAGTGGTGGGTGCCGCTGGCCACGGCCGTGGTTTTTGGACTTGGCTTCTCGACCCTGATGACGCTGATCGTAACGCCCGTCTGGCTCGCCGCACCGGAGAAGCTGGGACGCTGGCGTGACCGTGTCCTGAGGCGGCTTCGTCTGAAAAAGACGAGCTCTACAGCGCCCGGCGACGCAGCAGAGCCGTCTATTACTGATTTGCCGGTCCGTCCCGCCGCCGAATAGGCGCGGTATCTCACCCCAACCTACCGCGAAGCGAGCCCTTGGCGAGGCAGGGGTCTCCTGTATAGCTAAGGGAAAAGGGAGGATCCGATGACTGGGACAGACACACTGCGTAACCGTCAAATTCGTTCGAAGATTAGCGCATCAGGCCAACTGGACCTGACCATAACAGATGCCCCAGTACCCGAGCTTGGTCCGGAAGACGTTCTGGTCAGGGTGGAAGCAACCCCCATCAATCCATCAGACTTAGGCCTTTTGCTCGGTGCCGCAGACATGTCGACGGCAAGGGCCACCGGCACGAAGGATCAGCCCGCGATATGTGCAGATGTCCCTCCAGCTGGCTTAAGGGCAATGACGGCCCGACTGGATAAATCACTTGCCGTCGGCAATGAGGGGGCCGGAACAGTTGTGAAGACAGGATCTGCGGAGGCGGCCCGAGCCTTGCTGGGTCAGCGTGTCTCTGTTTTAGGCGGCGAAATGTACACTCAGTACAGAGCCCTCAACATCGCCCAGTGCATGGTGATGCCTGAGGGTGTCAACGCCGCAGAAGCCGCCTCCTGCTATGTCAATCCGCTGACCTCTCTGGGCATGACCGAAACCATGCGCCGAGAAGGACATACGGCCCTTGTGCATACAGCGGCTGCCTCCAATCTCGGCCAAATGCTCAATCGCATCTGCCTGAAAGACGGTATTGGACTGGTCAATATCGTGCGCAAGCCAGAGCAGGAAACATTGCTCAGGGAGCTCGGAGCCACCCATGTGGTCAATTCAACCTCGCCCGATTTCCTCCCCAAACTGATCGACGCCATTGCCGAGACGGGCGCAACCCTGGGCTTCGACGCCACCGGCGGCGGCCCTCTGGCGGGCCAGATTATTGTTGCCATGGAAGCGGCGGCAAACCGAAACGCAACGGAATACAGCCGCTATGGATCCTCAACCCACAAGCAAGTCTACATCTATGGTCGGCTTGACTTGTCCCCCACTGTACTGGGTCCCGGTGTCGGGTTCGCCTGGGGTGTGGGAGGCTGGCTTCTTACTCCATTCTTGCAAACCATTGGAAGTGAAGGTCGCGCACGCCTGCGGCAGCGGGTCTTGGATGAGCTCACAACCACCTTTGCGAGCCACTATACGGCTGAAATCTCGCTGAGCGATGTCTTGGATCTGGACATTCTGGCCGCCTACAATCGCAGGGCGACCGGCGAAAAGTACCTGATCAATCCGCAGAAATAAGAGGCTCAGCTCAAATAAGGAACAGAGGAGGACCGCACATGTCAGGCAGCATCTGGAATTTCGGTGACATACTGGATGAGCTCGGCCGATATATGAGCGCGGATCAGCCCGCTCTCATTCAGGGCAACAGAACCATCAGCTGGCCCGAAATGACCCGGCGATCCAATAATCTCGCACGCGCCCTGAGAGCCCGGGGCGCCGGGACAGGTGACAAGGTGAGCTTCTACATGCGCAATTGTCCGGAATATATGGAGGCGGCTGCCGCCTGTTTCAAAGCACGCCTGACCCACGTCAATATCAACTATCGCTACCTGGATGATGAGCTCGTCTATATCTTCGATAACTCCGACAGCATAGCGGCCGTGTATGATCCGGCTTTCCGGGAGTCAGTCGAGCGCGTCCGGGACCGCTTGCCCGGGGTCAAGATTTGGATCGAGCTCGGTGATGCACCCGATCGACCCGACTTTGCCCTGTCCTACGAGGTTCTTACTCAGGAGGGGGATGGCACGCCTCTGGGGCTGGACCGGGCAGGCGACGACATGATGTTCCTCTACACGGGCGGCACGACGGGCATGCCAAAAGGCGTCATGTGGACCCATGAGATCTGGCGGCAGTCCAGTCTGGATTCCATGCGGAAAATCTATGGTGGCGCCCCCAGCAATATGGAAGAGCACCTGGCTTTCGTGAAGGAAGTGGGTCAGTTTGGCCGGCAACTGCCCGCCTGCCCGCTGATGCATGGGACCGGACTTTTCACAGCACTTGGCGCCATGCTGAATGGTGGGGCAATCGTAACGCTTGAGAACACTGAGACTTTCGATCCCGCCGCGCTGTGGGAGACGGTTGAGCGTGATGGTGTGACAGCCATGGCGATTGTCGGGGATGCCTTCGCCAAACCCATGCTGTCCATCCTCGATGAAACGCCTGGAAGATTTAATCTGGGTTCCGTCCAGACGATCACCTCCTCAGGTGTCATGTGGAGCCATGAAGTCAAACAGGGGCTTCTCAAGCACATGCCCCAAGTCGCCTTGATGGACAGCTTTGGCGCCTCTGAAGCGGTTGGCTTTGGCATGTCGGTGACCACCGCAGAGGGTGGCACGCAAACAGCCCGGTTCACCATTGGTGACAGTTGCAAGGTGTTCAGCGAAGATGGACGAGAAATCCAGCCGGGCAGCGAAGAACCTGGTTTTATAGCACGGGGCGGTGCCGTCCCTCTCGGCTACTACAAGGACGCGGAAAAAACCGCCAAAACCTTCCGCACGATAAACGGCGTGCGTTATGCCATTCCCGGTGACTGGTGCACAGTTGCTGCGGACGGCACGCTCACGCTGCTGGGGCGAGGATCCATCTGTATCAACTCAGGTGGCGAAAAAATCTATCCTGAAGAGGTCGAAGAAGCGCTCAAGGCACACGATGAGGTGATCGATGCGCTTGTGATCGGCCTGCCTGACGACAAATGGGGCCAGGCTGTCACCGCTGTGGTACAACCGCAGCCGGACGCCTCGGTCAGCGAGGTATTCATGGGTGAGAATCAGCTTTTCTAGAGTCTAGGAAAACCAGAAGGAGCAGGAGAGCAGTGGCGAACGACAACGTGGACCTTAGAGCCAGCGAGCGTTCCTCG
>CAJXMY010000224.1 GCA_913056435.1 uncultured Hyphomonadaceae bacterium
CCCGCGGCCTCCGGCGTGACAGGCCGGCACTCTAACCAACTGAGCTACACCCGCGCATTTCTCCACCGCCGGAACACCGGCGGAAGGCGTGATTTAGACAGGGGCTTGAGCTCGGTCAAGCCGCAATTGCCATGACTTTGCCATCAGTTGCACCTAAGCTGTGAGGGTCATTCACCATGGACCCCGTTGGACTGTCATGAAACGCCTTCTTCTCTGCCTCTTGCTTGTCCTGGCCGTTCTGGTCGGCGCGATGCTGATACTGCCGGGCCTGGTGCCAAGCTCGGTCTATCGTGAGCGAATCGAGACGATGGCGAGCTCGGCCCTGGACCGCGAGGTCACACTCAGCGGCGAGGTTGCCCTGTCCGTCTTCCCCACCCTGTCGGCCCGGGTCGAAGGGATCCGCGTCGCCAATCCCGAGGGGTTCAGCCACCCGAATATGATCGAGGCCGGCGCACTCCGGGCCCGGATCCGGCTGCTGCCGCTCCTGTTCCGGACGGTCGAAATTGGCGAGATCAGCCTCCTCTCCCCGACCATCCGGCTGGAAAAACGTGCCGATGGTCAGGCGAACTGGATGCTGGGCAGTGCCGGGCCAGAGGCCGATGAGGCGGAAGATGAGGCGGTCTCCCCCTCGGGGGGCGGATCTGGCGAGGCCCGCCTCGACAGGGCGCGACTGGTCGATGCCAATGTCTTCTACACCGATCACACCGAGGGCCGGACCATCGCGCTCACCGGCTTTTCAGCCGAGGCCCGCATGCGGTCCCTGAGGGCGCCGCTGACATCCCGGGGGCGGGGCGAGATCAATGAGGAAGGCTTTTCCTACGATATCCGGCTGGGCTCTGTGGATGACCTGATCGCCGGCCGAACCACGCCGCTTTCCCTTGAGGTCGACACCGACCACGCCGCCCTCTCCTATGACGGCACACTGATCAATGGGCAGATCCCCGGCCTGCGCGGCGCCTTCCGGATCGAGGCCCGCAACGGGCAGGATCTTCTGCCCCCGGATCACCCGCTGGTGGGACCACTGCAACTGATCGGTCAGCTCGACCTGTCCGGCGAGATCGACGGAGCCCTGATTGCCCCGGTCTTCCGCGAGCTGCGCCTGCGCCAGTCCAGCGACTGGCTGACCACCCGCTATGATGGCGGGATTTCGCTGGCCTATGATCGCCCGCTGCAGGGCACGCTCAGCCTGTCGGGCCCTGATTTGCGCGGCCTGCTCGGCCAGCTCGACGTGGACCTGCCCGAGGGGGAGCGGCTGGGCGCCTTCGAGCTTACCGGAACACTGGGCGGCACGCTCAGCCGTCCGCGTCTGAACCAGACACGCCTCGCGCTCGACGCCCTGCGGGGCAGCGGACTTCTGGGGGCCGATCTTGACGGCCCTCGTCCGAAACTGGTCGCCACGCTCGATTTTCCGACCCTCGATCTGACCCCGTTTTTCGGCGCTGAGGCGGCGGCGTCGGAGGCCCCGCCGAGCCTCGACAAGGATTGGAGCGACGACCCGCTGGCGCTGGACGGGCTGAAGCTGGTCGATGCGGACCTCGACCTCACCGCTGACCGGGTGATCCTTGACGAGATCCACCTCGAACAGGCCCGGGTTCAGGTCGGGCTGGACCGGGGGCGCCTGACGATACGTTTCCGTCCGGATGATACCCTGCCGGGTTTCCGGGCCTTTGAGGGGGCCTGGTCGGGGGATATCGATCTCGATGCGTCGCGCACGGTCCCTCACCTGCAGCTCCGCGCAGAGGCCAGTGGCATTGCTGCCCGCCAGCTGCTTCGGGACCTGACGGGGTTTGGCGGTGTGAGCGGTCTCGGTGACGTCTCTCTGGACCTCCGCGCCCGCGGCAACAGCCTCAAGGCGCTGGTCAGCGCGCTTGATGGAACGGTCAACACCCGGCTTGATGACGGCCTGTTCGGCGGCGTCGACATGACCCAGATGGTGCGGGCCGCCGGCACACTTCAGGCCGACATCCGAAATGGCACCTTCGGGATGTCTTCGTTCGGGTCCGCCTTCGGACGGGGTGCGGAAACCGATTTCACCCAACTGGTGGGCAAGCTCAGCCTGACCCAGGGCGTCGCCGAGATTGACGAGCTGTCTTTCCACAACGCGACCCTGTCAGTGAGCGGCACCGGCCAGATCGACCTGGGCCGCCGACGCCTCGATATACAGCTAACCCCGCGGGTGACCATCGATCAGGCCGGAACGACCGCCACGCTGGGGGTCGGACAGCTGGAAGTGCCCCTGCGAATCCAAGGCCCATGGACCGCACCGGGCTTTGCGCCGGATGCGCGCGTGGTGGAGAATGCCCTCAGATCCCGGCTGCAGGACCGGCTGACCAATGAACTCACCCGGCGGCTGGCCCCGAACCTCAGCCCCACGCCGGAGGCGGACACCCCGTCGGAAGAGTCGGAGGATACCGCCCGGCCCAGCCTTGAGCAGCAGATCATTGGCCGCGCGCTGCGGGACCTCGGCCGGCGCGGCGATTAAACCGGCTTGCTGGCCGCCCCCAAGCCATTCTAGACAAAGGGCATGCCTGCTGCCCTGTCTGTTCTCGATCCCTCACCGGTCTTCGCCGGCCGGCGCGCGGCCGACGCACTGAACGAGACACGCGCCCTTGCCGAAGCGGTCGATGGGATGGCCTACCGGGCCTACTGGGTCCAGGAACATCACAATGCCGCCAGTTTCGCCGGCACGGCACCGGAGGTGATGATGGCAGACCTCGCCGCCCGGACCCGGCGCCTTCGGATCGGCTCGGGCGGTATCATGCTGCCGAATTATTCCCCGCTCAAAGTCGCCGAACTCGCCGCCACACTGAGCGCACTCTACCCCGACCGGATCGAGATTGGCCTCGGCCGGGCCACCGGCGCAGACCCGCGCGCCTCCGCCGCCCTTCTGGGTCCGGGTGCACAGGCCTTTCCCCAGATGCTGCGCATGCTGATGGACTGGGTGCTGGACAGCGAGGGCAGCGTCCCGCTTCCCGACACCCACCGGGCCCGCGGCATCGCCGCCAACCCCGCTGGCCAGCGCCCCGACCTGTGGATGCTGTGTTCCTCGGCTGACAGTGCCGCCTTTGCCGGCGCCATGGGCCTGAGGCTCGCCTTTGCCGATTTCCTCAATCCCGGCGGGGCGGGCGACGCACTGGCCGCCTATCGGCAGGCCTTCACCCCCTCGCCCTTTGCCGCCAAGCCCTATGCTGCCATCGGCCTGGTGGCGCTCGCAGCCGAGACAGAGGAGGAAGCCGATGCCCTGTCGGCCACCATGGCCGCCTGGGCCCTCAAACGCGGGCGCGGACAGTTTGCCCTGTATGACAGCGCGGTCGCGTCCCGGGCCTATCTGGAGACCGCGCCGCTGCAGGCGCCGTCCCGCGTGATCACCGGCACCGGGCCCGGTGTCGCTGCCCGGCTGAACCGTCTGGCCACAGAGACCGGGGCCAATGAATTCCTCATCCTGACGGTCGCCGACAGTCTCGAGGCCCGCATCGGCTCCTATCACCACCTGTCAGAGGCCTGGACGGCTCAGTCGGCCAGCGCGGCGCGATAGGCCCTGGCCATGCGGGCGTCGAGCCCGTTCATCTTCAGAAAGGCCCGGAACACGCCGAGCCGGCGATTGACCGGCCGGCCGTCGGCCATGGCATGTAGCTGGCTGTAGAACCAGGACTGCATCCCGAAGCCATTCAGAACCTTGACCAGCCCGAGGGGTGAGGTCGGCCCGAGCACGCCCGGCCCGATCCGCAGGATCTTCTCCCAGCTTTGCAGGGTGTCACAGCGGCCCTCCAGCAGGTCGGCGGGCGCGTCGGCATCAACACAGAGCGGCCGGCCA
>CAJXMY010000225.1 GCA_913056435.1 uncultured Hyphomonadaceae bacterium
ACTCCAGCATGTATGCCAGATTCCTGCGCAATTACTGTGAAGCCAGAGCGGTGTGCCGGACCGAAGGCCGGGTGATCAGCCACAGTCTGGATTCTGAAAGCGGACATGTTGAAAGCATCCAGCTGGAAGATGGAAGGACCATAGAGGCCGACCTTTTTGTTGACTGCTCCGGCTTCAGGGGGGTTCTCATCGAGCAGGCTCTCGAAACGGGCTACGAGTCCTGGGACCACTGGTTGCCCTGTGACCGGGCGGTGGCAGTGCCCTGCGAAGCCAAAGGAAAGCTTGTTCCCTACACGCGCGCCACAGCCCGGAAGGCCGGGTGGCAATGGCGAATCCCGCTCCAGCACAGAACCGGAAATGGTCACGTCTACTGGAGTGAGTTCATCTCCGATGATGAAGCCACTCACCAATTGATAAGCACTCTGGAAGGGGAGGCGATTGCGGAACCGAAGCAGCTTTTCTTCAAAACAGGCCGGCGTCGAAAGTTCTGGAATAAGAATGTTGTCAGCATAGGTCTTTCTGGCGGGTTCCTCGAACCGCTTGAGTCAACATCGATCCATCTTATTCAGGAAGGGATCACCGCCTTGATTGAGCTGTTCCCGGATCAGGACATGTCTCCTCTCGACATCGAGGAGTATAATGACCGGATGACCCTGAACTTCGAGCGGGTCCGAGATTTCCTGCTTCTTCACTATGTGGCGACACAAAGAGATGACAGTGACATGTGGCGATACTTCCGATCCATGGCGCTACCGGACAGCCTGCAGGAAAAAATCTCGGCCTGGATCTCCCGCGGCTACATCCTGAAATATGAGTTTGGCGTGTTCTTGCCGCCGAGCTGGGTTGCCGTCATGCTCGGCCAGAACCTGATGCCACAGGCCTATGATCCCCGCGTCGATCGCTTTGATCTCGCAGAGCTCCGCCAAGATCTGGCCCGGATCAAATCCGAGACAGCCCGAGCGGTTCGCCAGACCCCCCCGCAAGCCGACTTCCTGAAAACTTACGGGGCCGCCTCGATGTCATCTCCGCTCAAAGCATCCAGGCCAGACCTACAGATGAGGCCCTGATCCTGATGCACGGTCCTGTCAGAACCCTGCTGGTCCATGGTGGCGGCCTCGCTGGCGCGTTCACTGCGATGAGCCTGGCCAAGACCCTCGGCGAGGGTCTGCGCATCATCTATGCCCGACAGGATGACGCTGCGGCGCTCGATTTCTTTTACGGCCATGCCACCGCCCCGTCAGCCTATGAATTCCTGCGCACCCTCGGCCTTGATGAACCGAGCCTGTTCACCCGCACCGCCAGTTCTTTTTCGCTGGGCGCGCATTTCAAAACCTGGCTCGCCGGCCGGTCCTGGGTCCAGTGTCACCATCTTCCTTTACCGCTTCCCGGCGGCGTGCCGCTGATACATCATCTGACGCGATCGCAAGCGCCCGTGGAGCCGGTTCTTGTGTCCGCTCAGGCAGCACTCAGAGGCGGCTTCGCCCATCCGCCCGGGGATGCGGCAAACCCCTGGTCGCGCGCCGAATATGGCTATCAGTTCTCGCCATCCGAATGGGCCGATCATCTGGAGCGCCTGTTACCCGAAACACAAATCGAACTGGTGTCATCACCGGTCCGGCGTCTCAGCACCGACAAGCAGCGGATCACGCAGGTTGAATTCGAAAGCGGCGACATCATCGCCCCTGATCTGGTTATTGATTGTTCCGGGCCTCTGCGCACCTGCATTCAGGCCGTTGGGGGCGCATTTCAGGTCACTCATGACGTCTCTGCCCGTCTCGACATGACGCGCTGCCAACAGCTGGGCCCACCCTGCCGGATCATCGAAGCCTCGCAGACAGGATGGTCTGCCCGAGCGCACCTGCGCGACCGTGAGATCGTCCTCTTCGTGACGGATCCGGAATCCTCGTCCGGACCCGATGCCAGAAAGATTGGCCTGGGACAAATTGATGCGGCCTGGGTCGGCAACTGCGTTGCCATCGGCCATGCAAGCTTCATCACCGAGCCGCTCAGTCCCGCCCCGATGATGATGCTACAGGCCGACATTGAACGGCTTCTGGACCTGATTCCCCTCGGCGAGGACATGAGTGTCGAACGTCAGGAATTCAATCGGCGGTTCCTCGAAAACGTGTCGCATACCCAGATGTTCCAGGGTGCAATACTAACCTCTCCAGATCATCCGCAGACGCCTTACTGGCAACACGCCCAGACGCGTTCCGCGGTCAAGGGACTGGAGCGCAAGGTGCGGCAGTTCGAAAACAGGGGCATTTTGGTGAAATACGATTTAGAGCCATTTAATGACGAAGACTGGCTGATTGCGCATCTCGGCATGGGACGTCGTCCGAAATCTTATGACCGTCAGGTCGAGGCCATCTCTGCAGAGCAAAGCGTGGCCCTCTGCCGGGATCTCGCGAGCACTGTGGCAAAGCTTGTCCCGAGATTGCCGCCCCATCATCTCTACGTCACGAATTTGGTCCGATACCTGAAGAAACAGCAACATGCTTGAACCGTCTGCTCATCCTGTTGGAAATATTGTGATCGTCGGTGGAGGATCGGCGGGATGGATGGCCGCGGCCGCCCTTTCCAGCCTGCTGTCACCCCGTCAAACACAGATCACACTGGTCGAATCAGAGCAGATCGGAACCGTCGGCGTGGGTGAGGCGACGATTCCGGATATTCTGAATTTCAATGCCATGCTCGGAATCCCGGAAAAGGAGTTCCTCAAAGCCACCAATGGGACATTCAAGCTGGGGATCGAATTCGCCAATTGGGGCAAAATTGGTGAGTCCTATTTCCATCCCTTCGGCGCCCACGGCGTCGACATGAACGGACTGGATTTTCATCAGTATTATCTTCAGCTCCGGAAAAACGATCCGACCCTCGACATCGAGACTTACAGCCTGTGTGCCCACGCGGCCAAA
Source organism: uncultured Hyphomonadaceae bacterium (assembly GCA_913056435.1). Taxonomy (GTDB): domain Bacteria; phylum Pseudomonadota; class Alphaproteobacteria; order Caulobacterales; family Hyphomonadaceae; genus Henriciella. The sequence goes on from CAJXMY010000225.1 coordinate 2,919, forward strand.
GAGAACAGATTTTGCCTGCCGGACCCCAATCCAAAGTCCATTCTGTCACACATGCGCTATGCCTACCATTTTGATGCAACCGGCTATGCGAAATTTCTCCGCTCTTTTGCGGAGGCCCGCGGCGTTGTCCGGCGCGAGGGCAAGGTTGAAGCGGTCCGGCAAGATGCGGAAAGCGGCTTCATCACCAGCGTGTCTCTGGACAGCGGCGACGTGGTCGAAGGAGATATCTTCTTTGACTGCACGGGGTTTCGGGCATTACTCATCGGGCAGACGCTTGGAGTCGGTTTCAAGGACTGGGGCCATTGGCTGCCCTGCGATACCGCTCAAACCGTGGCCTGTGAGCGAACGGGGCCCCTGCTTCCCTACACCATCTCCACGGCCAAGCAGGCCGGTTGGCAATGGCGGATCCCGACCCAGCATCGGACCGGAAACGGGCACATTTACGCCAGTGCAATGATCAGCGACGATGACGCCATTGAAAGCCTCGTGAACGATCTGGACGGACCGATCAGGGGAACGCCCCGCAAAATCTCCTTCCGAACCGGCCATCGCACCTCCTTCTGGGAAAAGAACTGCATTTCCGTGGGCCTGTCCGGCGGGTTCCTTGAGCCGCTTGAATCCACCTCTCTCTTCCTGATCCAGGAAGCGATCAGCAAATTCATCTCCCTGTTCCCCGGTCGGGATATGCCCGATGCGGTCCGGCGAGAGTATAATCGCCAGCTGACAAAGAAGTTCGAGCAGGTCCGAGACTTCATCATTCTTCACTACAAGGCCACCCAGCGTGACGATACCGAGTTCTGGAATTACTGCCGTGAGATGGAGATACCGGACTCGCTGGCCGACCGGATCGACTTGTTCCAGGAAGCCGGCCGGGTCTTCAGATATGAGGATG
>CAJXMY010000226.1 GCA_913056435.1 uncultured Hyphomonadaceae bacterium
CAACGCCCGGATGGGCGCCTTGAGATGGACTTTCCAGCACCCGAGATGGTGGACATCCCCTTGAATCCGGCCCTCACCCGGGCCCTCGGCGCCTAACCGGTCAGGCTTGTCCGCGGCCCCTATCTCGCAGCACAGTTTGACAGCGTAGACACGGTGGTCGGACTCAAACCGGATATGGAATTGTTATGCAGGATCGGTGATGAGACCGAAGCCGGCCCCGGTAATGTCGGCTGCTATGCTTTTGGCGGACGCGGCGTCGATGTGACCAGTCGGTTTTTTGCCCCGGGCAGCGGGATCAATGAGGATCCGGCAACCGGAAGCTGGCATTGCATGATCGCGGGTCTGGCCGGTCCGATCGGGCCCCGCCCCATTTCCTGCTTTCAGGCCCATCCGGGGCGCGGTGCGCATATCGAGGTCGAGCTGGTAGGCCCTCGCATTAAATTACGCGGGCACTGTCAGACCGTGATTGAGGGGCGGTTCCGCTTTTGAGAGTGACCCGGTCGGACCGAAGGAGAGCCGCGTCAGCAGATCGACCTAGCCGGCGAGCTGACGGGCCTGGTCGATCCACCCTTCCCGCCTGACCTTGCCTTTAAAGGCAAGCTGGTCCTCGATCCATTCGGCCTGAGCCTCAGACCATCCCGCAATCTGGTCGAAATGGTAGATGCCCAGCTCGTTGAGCCGTTCGCTCAGCTTTGGGCCAATGCCTTTGATCTCGGTCAACGCGTCTGCGTCCCCATTTGGGGCCTCAAGGGCGGGTGGGACGCAGGTGTCTGCCGGAGACGCCGCCCTTTCGGTGGTGCAGGCGGCCTCTGGGGGCGCAACCTCGCCAGACATGGCGGATGCGGCGCTCTCCCGACGCTGGAAACTGTCGAAGAAATCAGTCAGGGAGGCCCCGCGGTTGACCATGGGCTCGGTCATCCACTTTGGAAGAGATTCCAAAAAGCGTGCGGTATTTTCCCAATGCCGGAGATTCATATCTGACAGATTGCGCAGGACCTCGCCTGTGACGGGCTCTTCATCAGAGGGGCTATCGGGGCTACCAAAGAGACCAAATTGTCCTGCCCGTGTCATCAGGACCTGTTGCGTTCGTTGGCCAAACTCCGCCCATGTGGACAGGCTCTCTTGCCAGTAAGCCAGGGGAGTCAGGGGCGTGCTTTCTTCCGGGAGGGATGTTTGGGTCATGTTCTACCTCGTATGCTGCACTGCACAATAGCAAAAAAAGTACGAAAATCAAGCCCGATTTTCCGGCAATCATGGTTCGGCCATATATAGACCGTCTATGATACTTTATGAGCTCTGATTCGATGGCATTGCGCGGCAAAGTGCTTGTTTTTGACTCCGGCATGGGCGGGCTGACTGTAGCGCGGGAAATTTCCGGGCTCGCCCCTGATGTCGCTGTCGATTATGCGGCGGACAATGGCTTCTTTCCTTATGGGGATAAAAGCGATGCCGCGCTTCAGGCGCGCTTGCCTGGCCTCGCGGCAAAATTGGTTCATGCCTCGGGGCCTGACGTGTTTGTGATCGCCTGCAACACCGCCAGCACCCTTGCGCTGGAGGCGGTCCGCGCCAGGCTGGATATTCCGGTTGTCGGGACCGTTCCTGCGATCAAGCCCGCTGCGGCCCAGAGCCAGTCGCGGCGGATTGGCCTTCTGGCGACGCCGGGGACCATCCGCCGAGCCTACACGGCGGAGCTGGTCAGGGAGTTTGCGAGCGATGTTGGCGTGTTCATGCATGGGTCGATTGATCTTGTTCATTTGGCCGAAAGGCAGGCGGCCGGGGAGGCGGTTCCACTTCAGGCCTTCAGGCAAGCCCTGGAGCCGCTCTTTAACCAGCCAGGTGCGGGGGCTATTGATACGCTTGTGCTGGCCTGCACGCATTTTCCCCTGATCCGGGGGGAGCTTGCGGCGGCAGTTCCCCATCCCGTCAGTTTCATTGACAGCGGCGAGGCCATTGCCCGGCAAACCCTCCGTCAGTTAGGGTCCGGAGGGCGGGAGAGCGAGGGTGGCCGCGTCTTTCTGACCGGTGCCCCCGAGACCTCTGACCGTCTGGTTGAAGTCTGTCGGCGCTTTGGCTTCGGAACAGTGACCTGCCTCGTGCATCACTGACCCATCATGACGGTGTCATATTTTTCCGGTACAGACCGCCGCATGTTGGGCTGGCTGTTTTCTCTTCGGTGTCGCTCAGGATGGGCCGGTCTGGGCCTGTTCGGGCTCGTCGCGTGCGGGGAAGGCATAGATCTGGCCAGTATCGAGCCGCAACCGGACAAGCCGCCTCTCTTTGCAGGCGAGGAGGTCAGGAAGATCAAGATTGTCGGGTCATCTACTGTGGCGCCATTTTCAACCACAGTGGCGGAGCAATTGGGTGCGGCGACGGCGTTTGATACCCCAATTGTCGAGACAACCGGAACCGGCGGAGGCTTCAAGGCATTCTGCCAGGCCGTCGGGCCAGATGAGCCCTCCATTGTGAATGCGTCCCGCCAGATTAAGGTCTCCGAACGGATCCTGTGTGCTCAGGCGGGGGTCACCGATCTCGTCGAAGTGAAAATAGGGTTTGATGGCATTGTCCTGGCCAATGCCAAGACGGCTCCAAGTCTCGATCTGACCACAGAGGTGATTTATCGAGCGCTGGCGGCAGAACTTCCGGACGGCCGGGGGGGCTGGCAGAAAAATCCGAACAGGACGTGGCGGCAGATCTCACCGGAGCTGCCGGATATGCCCATACTGGTTTCCGGGCCACCTCCAACGTCTGGCACCCGGGATGCGTTTGTGGAAATTGCGATGGAAAGTGGCGCTCTGGCCTTGCCGGAGCTGGTTGAACTGAAAGCCCGAGACCCTGAGAGTTTCCTCGCCCGGACCCACACCTTGCGAAATGACGGGGCCTGGATTGACAGCGGAGAGAATGACAGCGCCATTATCCAGACCCTGCTGCGCAACAAGGACAGTCTCGGTATTTTGGGATTTTCGTTTTTGGAACAAAATCTGGACCGGGTTCAGGGCGCCAGCATCGGCGGCGTGGTGCCCCGATTCGAGGCCATTGCCTCGGGCGATTATGCGATCTCCCGATCCATGTACTTCTATGTGAAGACGCAGAATCTGGCCCTTGTGCCGGGGCTTGAGGCCTTTGTCATCGAATTCACTCAGGAAGATGCCTGGGCACCTGATGGCTACCTTGTTGATAAAGGCCTCATACCTCTCCCAGAGGCAGACCGTGCAGTCCAGAGAGACATCGCGCGATCAATGCGTCCGATGCCTCCAATCAACGGGACGCCCTAGACAGTGGCTTTCACGGCCGCACAGATCGCGTCGGCCGTAATACCGAACTTCTCATACAGTGCTTTGTAGGGTGCGGAGGCGCCGAAGCGGTCCATGCCGATAAAGGTGCCCTGATGCCCGATCCAGCGGTCCCAGCCGAACCGGACACCCGCTTCAACGGCAATCCTGGGAAGATCGCCACCCAGCGTCTCCTGTTGATACTCTGAAGACTGCAATTCAAACAGATCCATACACGGCATGGACACAAGCCGTGTCGGAAGTCCTTCTGCTTCCAGCTGCGTCTGCGCGGCCAGAGCAATCTCTACCTCGGAACCCGACGCGATAATGATCGCGCGGGCATCCGGGTGATCGGACAGGACATAGGCCCCTCTGGCGCAGAGATTATCATCAGTATGGCGGGTCCGCGCACTTTTTACCGTCTGGCGGGTTAGCGCGAGCGTGGACGTCCCCTGGTCACGACGCATGGGCAGTTACCAGCACTCGGCGATCTCGACGCCGTCACATGGACGGAACACG
>CAJXMY010000227.1 GCA_913056435.1 uncultured Hyphomonadaceae bacterium
CCGGAATGCGACCGACCGGATTTCCGACGTCCTCGGTCGCGTCTTCCGAATCCCCCTCGACCATCGACCGATCACCGTTTTCGAACTGTCCGGCATTCCCTCCGACGTGGTCGATTCCGTGGTATCTGTCCTGTGCCGCATCGCCTTCGACCTCGCTCTGGCCAGCACCAGCGCGGTGCGGACTCTGGTGGTCTGCGAAGAGGCTCATCGGTATATTCCGGCTGATAGCAGCAAGGGATTTGCACCCACACGGGCCGCCATTTCAAGGATTGCCAAGGAAGGCCGCAAATATGGTGTCTCCCTCGGGATTGTCAGCCAGCGACCACATGAGCTGGATCCGACAATCTTGTCCCAATGCAACACGATTTTCGCCATGCGCCTTGGCAATGATGCCGATCAGGATGTGATCCGGCGGGCCATCTCGAACGGGTCACGGTCTTCCATTGGCTTCCTGTCTTCACTGGCGGACCGGGAGTGCATCGCTTTCGGTAAGGCCGTGCCCACGCCAATGCGCATGACCTTTGATCATGTCGACGTGGCGTGTCGCCCCTCGAGCCAACAGGCATCAGGCCCGCCTTCCGCCGACCGGTCTCCTCCGGTCGTCTCAATCGAGCAGATCGTGCGTGCTCTGCGTCGCGAGAGCCCGTCAGATGCCGACCGGGCACAAGACCAGAGCGGATCACCGGCCTTCCCAGTCAAACCGGGCCTGCGTCCGCCAGCATAAAAGCTGGCAAACCCTCTCGTCAGGACGTGGAAAACGGTTTAGGCGGAGCTCATGAATGCCACCCCACTTGAACCGATTTGCGATCAGGACGCGCTCGAGGCCGCGTGCCGGCGCCTGTCTGAGGGGGACTTCCTGTGCGTAGACACCGAGTTTCACAGGGAAAAGACCTACTGGCCGGAACTGTGCCTGATCCAGGTCTCCTGCGCGGGCTTTGAGGCCATTATCGATCCTCTGAACGAGGCGCTCGATCTCGCCCCGCTGCTCGCCTTGATCGCCGACGAAGACCGTATCAAGGTTTTTCATGCCGCGCGGCAGGATATGGAAATCTTTACCCGCCTTCTCGGCGCGCCCCCCAGACCCGTCTTTGACACCCAGATTGCCGCCATGGCGCTGGGTCTGGGCGACTCGGTGTCCTATGACAATCTGGTCCAGCGCGTGCTCCGCCGCCGGCTCGACAAGTCCAGCCAATTCACAGACTGGAAGAGACGGCCGCTCACTGACAAGCAGCTCTCCTATGCCCTTGGCGACGTCACACATCTGCGGGACGCCTACCTCAAAATGATGGGACAGCTCGAGGCGCTGGGGCGCTTGGACTGGGTAACCGATGAAATGAGCGCCCTGTCCGATCCGGCCCTGTACAATACCGAGCCCCGACTGGCCTGGCAGCGGCTGAAGCTTCGCAAGCCACAGAAAGAATACACCGCCGTCTTCGCGTCTGTGGCCGCCTGGCGCGAACAGATGGCTCAGGACTTGGATCGTCCGCGTCGTCGCATTCTGAAAGACGATGCCATCCAGGAAATTGCGGACCAGAAGCCCACCTCTGACCAGGCCTTTGACCGACTACGGGCTGTCCCCAAAGGCTTTATCCGGTCGAAATATGCCGAAGGCCTGCAGGACGCGATCGAACGGGCCATTAGGGATGTCGACAGCTGGGCACCGGCGCTCCCCCCGCGACAGCACAATGCCGAGCTTCCCGCCGGCGCACCGGAGATGCTGAAAGTGCTGCTCAAGGCGGTCAGCGATGAAGAAAATGTGGTGCCGCGCCTGATCGCGAATGCCGCCGATATCGACAAACTGGCGCGTGGGGAGACCGGCCCCGATATCCCGGCCATGCAGGGATGGCGGTATGAGATGTTTGGCCGCAAAGCCCGTGCCCTGTTGTCCGGCCAGCTGGCCCTGTCTTTTCAGAACGGGACGGTCCGTCTGTTCGAGCTCTAGCTGATTGGCAGGTTTCTGAGCCTGGCCTTCCGGTCCAGGAGCCCGGCGAGCTGTCGCAACCGCCGCCGAACTGTCTCCGACACCATTTCATGGTCTTCTGCCCGCACCACCAAGGTCAGCTCACCCGGCGAACAGTCCAGAGATACCCGCTCGAGCAGCCGGCCCGAGCGCCCGGAAAAAGCCCCGCCAAGTCGCATCGCCGTTCCGAGGATCTCCGCCCGCCGGCGGGCTTTGTGCGATATCAGCCGTCCCAGCTCGTCCGGCAGATGGAATTTGGAGGAATACCGGAAGGCCACGGCAAGCGCCACCTCAACGCGCTGGGGGTGATCGAGGCCGGGCACCGGGGCCCGCAAGATCTGATCAAAAACCAGCTCTGCGCGATGATCGGGATGCATTCGCGCGCCCGAATCGGCCATCAGACAGGCCACCCGGATCAGGTCTGGCGGAAGCTTCAGACCATCCGTCACCGGGGAAATGAACCCTGTCAGGGCGCGGCCGAACGCCCGGCTCGGTTCCGTCAGGCGCAGATACAGCTCAGCGGTGTCCTCGAGGCAATTCGCCAACGCAAGGCCCAGCGCATCCATGGCGACCCCCTCTCTGAGCCCATAGGCCGACACCTTCGCCTCCGACAGCCCCGACTGGTGAAGCAATCCGTCCAGGACCAGCGTTGCATGCAGCAGGCTGCGATACCGCTTTTTGGCCACCTGTTGCAGCTCGAGGCGGATCGCCTTATGAGCCCGGGCACCCTGCGCCGCCTCAATGACGCGGTGAAGGTCCTCGCGTCGCAGAACCGTGGCATGAATGACCCCGAGCGGGTAGCCTGTGAGGCGCATGTTGACCGCCGCCAGGTTTCGCCACGCCCCTCCGACCGCGTAAAGCTGTCCGCCCTCCACAGGCAGAAGGTCCGACTGCGCTAGGATCTTGCGGATGAGCTTGCGCCGCTTTCCGAGGGAGAGGTGGTCATCCTCAAACCGCGCCAGAGGGCCGAGCGCATATGTTTCGCCGGGCGTAACGCGGTCCGGCCGAACGGGACACAGCTCAAGACTGGTGCCGCCTAGATCAGCGACCAGTCCGTTGGCGCCGGCCAGACCAAGCGCCACCCCCTGAGCGGCCAGATGTCCTTCCTCGATGCCGGACAGTACCCGCAGCTCAACTCCCAGAACCTGTTCCGCCGCACGTCGGAAGGCCTCTCCGTCCGTCGCTTCGCGAACCGCCGCTGTCGCCACTGCAAACACCTTTTGAATGCCAAAACTGCTGAGAATGGCCTGGAACCGCCGAAAGGTCTCGAGGGCCAGGCTGACCCCATCCGGATTCAAATGCCCGGTCTGCCCCAAATCGCGCCCGAGCGCCGCCATGGTCTTCTCATTAAAATAGGGCAGAAGCGCGCCGCCTGACCGCTCATAGATCACCATCCGGATAGAGTTGGACCCGACATCAATGACCGCCACTTTCTCGATCTGGCGGGCCATTTACTTCCGGTCCCTCTTGCGCGGTGCAAGACGGGGGGGTTCACTGATCACCAGCGCGCTCCCACGTCCCGACAGACTGGGGTTGGCCATAAAGTAGTCATGGGCACTGAAGCCGGTGGAGTCCTCTCCGGGGAGAATTCGGGTATAGCCCCCCCCTGCATCCATTTCCCAGCTTTGCAGATCATCGTTGAAGTTTGCGATCATGACCTGGTTCAGCACCTGACGGTGGACGGTGGGCACTTCAATCGGCACCAGCGCCTCCACCCGTCGCTTCAGATTTCGGTCCATCCAGTCCGCGGACGAAATGTACACCTTGGCCTGCCCGGAGGGCAGCACCGCCCCATTGGCGAAACAGACAATCCGGGAATGTTCCA
>CAJXMY010000228.1 GCA_913056435.1 uncultured Hyphomonadaceae bacterium
GCAGCCACGGCTCGTCCCGCCCGGCGACCATCTGCAGCGTCAGGAAGAGCATGGGCAGCGCTACCACTTGGGGAACCCCGTACAAAAAAGGAATTGCGCAGGGCAGGGCCAACACGAACAGGCCAGCGCCAAAAGCACGTTCGTCGAGGCGGTCGAACAGGGCAAGCAGGCTCAGCCCTTCATCCGGGGCCTCTTCAGCCATCGCTTCGAGGGCCTGCAGGAATGTCCGGGGACGATGTGGATTGATCATTGCTGGCGCTTTAGCCGTGTTTGGGCCGCTGCGGAAGAGCTGAGGTGAACCACCATCCGGGGCGTGACAAGCATGACAGAGTGGGCTAGTTCCCCACTCGCACACGCCGGTGTGGCGGAATTGGTAGACGCGCGGGATTCAAAATCCCGTTTCCCTCTGGAAGTGTCGGTTCGAGCCCGACCACCGGTACCAGATATTAGCTTTTAGGGGCGGTCTTCTGAGGTCAATCTGGTAGGTCTGCGCCTATGCTGACCGATCTGGTCCGGTCAGGCGGCAAGGGGGTTTGTTCCGCCGGCTCTCGGGGGTGTGCTTTGAAAGTGCCAGCCGATCGGTTGGGACTGATCTTTTCTCGGCTTCCAAACGTACAAGGTTTCAAGGGTTGGTTCGAAGCTGACCTTTCATTTCGAAATCCGCGGCAGCTCAGTTGCCTGTCTTGCAACACACCATTCTGATCCTAACTCAGAGCTAGTCGACGGAACCCCAGCATGCCAGACTCTGCCACCATGTCCCGAATGTCTCAGACCCCCGGCTCAATCGGCCCCCTTCCAGAAGACCACCCTCGCGTTTTGCAGGGCAAGGTGGGCGTCCTGCTGGTGAACTTGGGTACACCGGATGGTACCGACTACTGGTCCATGCGTCGTTACCTGTCCGAATTTTTGTCTGATCCGCGTGTTATCGAAGTCCCCAAGCCGGTGTGGCAGCTCATCCTGCAGGGTCCTATTCTGACCTTCCGGCCTGGCAAATCCGGCGCGGCCTACAAGAAGATTTGGACCGAACAAGGGTCACCGCTCTTGATCTACACCGAGGCGCAGGCAGCCAAATTACGAGATCGGATTGGATCAGATACCTTACTTGTCGACTTCGCGATGAATTATGGGAATCCGTCTATCGCGTCTAAGATACAGAATCTGAAAGACCGGGGCTGCGACCGGATCTGTATTGTGGCACTATATCCTCAGTATTCAGCGGCCACCTCAGCCAGCGTCTATGATCGCAGTTTTGACGCGCTGAAATCTTTACGCTGGCAGCCCGCAGTGCGGACCGCAGCCCCTTTTCATGACCAGCCGGCTTATATCTCAGCTCTGGCCGGGGCGATTGAGCGCCATCTCTCCGGGCTCGACTTCGTCCCGGATAAGGTCGTTATGAGTTATCATGGGATCCCAAAGGCTTATTTCCTCAAAGGTGACCCTTATCATTGCCAGTGCCACAAGACGACGCGACTTGTCTCAGAGCACCTCGGATGGGCAGATGACTTTGCCCTGACGACATTTCAAAGCCGGTTCGGACCAACGGAGTGGCTGAAACCATATACCGACGAGACTTTGGAGACCCTTCCAGAGCAAGGCGTAAAGAACCTGGTTGTTGTGTCCCCTGCCTTTATTTCCGATTGTCTGGAAACGCTGGAAGAGATCGCAATGGAAGGACAGGAGCAATTCATGGAAGCCGGGGGCGAGAATTATTCCGTGGTGCCTTGCCTAAATGACTCCGAGCCGGCGATCGACGTGATTGAAGACGTGGTTCGTCGCGAATTGGCCGGCTGGGTTGCCTAAACCTTGGATGGCTGGGTCAAGAATGGCAAAGTTCGTGGACGGCTAACCGAGGATGGCGCGCTGGAAATCCGGTGTGTCGGATTGACCACCCAGACCAGATATTACAAGCAATTGCTCCGCGAGTTTTTCCGGAAGGATTTTCCGAGGCTCCGCCCCGGTCATGGGGATTACGATGTTCACATTGTTATGGAATACACTGGCGACGCACCCTGGATGGATCTCGATAATCTCGCCAAAGCCTTGCTCGATAGTGTCACGGGGAATGCCTTTGTTGACGATCATCAGGTCGCCAGGCTCCTGGTAGAAAGGCGGGTCGGGGACCGCGAGGGAATTTACATGCGGGTGACATCAATGGACATACGAGCTTAGGTCTGCAAACTGGGCCCGTTTTCATTTGGGGAGGGAAAAATGACCAATGAACTCGTATACCTTTATGGCGGTATTCTAATCCTTTTGGTTCTGATCATGATTCAGGCCATGGCCTCTATCGGCAACAGGGGCCTGAATTGGGGCCTGTCCAATCGCGCTGATCCTGATCCTGATACTGTTTTCGAAGCCCGTGCGAAGCGGACAGTTGCCAACCATGTCGAAGGCCTCATCCTATTCAGCCTTGCAATTTTGACGGCCCAGGCTGCGGGTATCTCGACGGGTCTGACGGGCATGGGGGCTGCACTGTTTTTCTGGGGGCGGCTGGCCTATGCGCCTATTTACTTGCTCGGTATTTCCCATCTGAGAACGCTGGCCTGGGCCGTGTCTCTGGTGGGGTCGCTCCTGATCCTTTGGGAAATTGGCCAGGTGGCCTTCGGAGGCTAGCTCAAGCGTTTGAAAGCCATCGGTATCGCTGTGGCCGTCCCGCGGGCAACGATGCGATTGTCTGCATCATAGCAGTCTGCCTCCATGAAGGCCGCTGAACGCCCCCATTTCAAGATCCGGGCCTCGACCGAGGCGGGGCCCGGCATCAAACGCCGCAAATAAGATATCTTCATTTCCAATGTTGGCGCCGTCATCGTCACATTCGAGGCGATAATGCAGCAGGTGCTCATGGCTTCGTCGAGCATAGCCGCGATGAAGCCGCCTTGAACCGCACCGGTTGGATTGGCAAACATTTCAGGGACCTCGAAATCCATCCGGATCCGTTTTTTGGCCTGATCGACGTCGCTCAGGCGCATTCCCAGAGTATCCGAACAGGGGGGACGTTTCTTTGAAGTTTGGAAACGCGTAAGCATTTCGTCATCTGTCAGGGCAGGGCGGTCGGCTGGGTCCGGCTGAGACATCTTCTTACTTTCGCCGGAAGTGATCGAGGCTGACAATCGTGGCGTCTGTCGAGGAGGCGACGTCTGCTTCATCACCCTCGCTGGCCGGTGTCTGAGGCGGCAGGATGAGTTCAGTGTCATCATCCGTTGCTTGTTTCTCGAAACTGACACCGAAATTCACGGCCGGGTCGACAAACCTTGTCATGGCGGCAAAAGGGATCGAAAGATGCTGTGGAACACCGTTGAATTTCAGGATAATCTCAAAAAAACCCTCATGGACTTCCAGATCCCAGAACTGATGCTGGACAACAATGGTCATCTCCTCGGGGAAGCGTTCGATCAGCTGTTCGGCCATTTTGACGCCGGGCGCGCGGGATCTGAACGTAATATAAAAATGGTGATCCCCTGGCGGGGTCGAATTTGATGCGACCTGTTTCAAGGCTTCGCGGACGACGCCACGCATCGCCGCCTGGGTCAGCGCCTCATACCCAATATAATCGTCCATTCCAGCCTCTCTTACCTTTGATCGGAGACTACTCCGCTGTGCCACACGCTTCAATTGTCTTCATGTATTGGGAGAATTCCCAGATCCCTGACTCGCCTCAGGGAACTGGCGGGGCAGCCCCCGATCGGCCCGATGCGATGATGTCCGTTCCAAAAAGTGGAGGCTTCTGTTGCCAGGCGCCTCCGGG
>CAJXMY010000229.1 GCA_913056435.1 uncultured Hyphomonadaceae bacterium
CGCTTCGTTTACACCGAAGATGTCGGGTTAACGATTGTCTAATCACCCGTCACTATGAACTTGTGTTCATGTGCGCGGTTGTAGCTCAGCTGGTTAGAGTGCCGGCCTGTCACGCCGGAGGTCGCGGGTTCGAGCCCCGTCACTCGCGCCATTTCTCTCCTTCTCAGGCGCCGGCTCTGACGTCGGGGATCTGTCCCGACATTCGGCCAAAGTCCAGCGAAACGCCTTCCCGGGATCTGGTCGGCGTGGCTGCACCCCGGGGACAGGATGGCAGGTCTGGTGGTCTGGCGTCCGACTGGCGGGCGTGTGACGGCTGGCTGGCGTGGCGGTCGGCTGATGATTAGGGATAGTTCGGGCCTGTTGATGTACAGGCCGAAAAGGAACCGCCTCATGTCCCTCATTGCGGATGCTGCGAAAATCAAACGCTGGCGTGAAGAACGCCACTGGTCTCAGGAGCATCTGGCCGATCTGGCCGGTCTCGGTCTGCGGACGGTACAGCGTATCGAAAGCGGCGAGGCGGCCTCCCCGGAGTCTCTCAGAGCCCTTGCGGCCGCCTATTGCGTCGATGTCACGGCGCTGTCGTTTGACCCGCGGGGGCGTGCGGCTGATGCGCTGCGGCAGAAAAATGCGCGGGCCCGCGCGGCCCTGCGTCTGTCCCTCTGGATCCATCTGGCGGGCTTCGCCATTGGCGTCGCGGTTTTTGTCGGGATTAGCCTTGGCGCTGGGTCTTTTGTCATGCTCTGGCCCCTGATCTGGTGGACTGTCGGCGTGGTGGCGCACGGCGCGACGCTAATGATCATTGAGGCGGTGACCCGCTATCAGGATCGCCTGATTATGGCTGAGGGACACGTCGACGCGTAGGCGAACCTGTCTTCCGGGTCAGCGCGGTTCAAGCGATATGGTGATGTCGAAACTTCGCCCATGGTCCAGCTCGCGCGGGCCCGTGGTCGAGCCGTTGAGGGTGAGCGCGAATTTTCCAGCATGATGATCCGAGTCGACCAGCGCGATTTCAACGCCGCTTACATTATAGGTGTCCGGGTCGGCGCCGTCTGAAGGCCAGCGCTTGAAAAGCCGGTTAAACCGATGCCGCGCAGCGATCGGATCCGCGACGCCAAGCCAGATTTTCCGCATGCCCTCGGCGCCGTTGGGATGGGGCAGAGGAGGGGGCGGGACCCGAATGGCACGGTCGGTCGTATCCGTGATGAGAAAGGGCAGGTCCATATCCTCCGGACTGCCCAGTCTCCATCGGGCCACGGCGCCATCCGGACGTTGCCTTTTAAAGTCCCGGCTGAAGGAGCTGGGGAGGCTGGGGTGGCTCCAGGCCGCCAGGACCGCATCAATGTCTGCAACGCCGACACACCAGTCTATGGCCCCTGGTGAGCGGCTGAGCCAGCCCATCCAGCGGCGCCCCATGTCGTCGAGATCAGATGTCGCCGGTGGCAGGACGGAGACGTCCGGCTTCGGGGCCAGCAATTCGATATAGGTTCCGTCCTTGAAAACGATCAGGGCATTTTCGGTGATCCCGTGATCGCCGCCGGGACTGACGTGGAAGCCCAGTTCGGTAAAATTCGCGATGCCGCGGGCAAGGTCAGGAACCCGAACCACCAGATGATCCATCACCATGTCCGTCATCAGGATGTCGCCTCCCCGCCATTCTTTTCGTTCCAAGGCGGCCACAGCCTAGGCAAGGCCGGGACGTGTCGCAAGCGGTCGGCGCGGAGGTTCGGACGCCTGTCGGACCTCAGACCGGGCCGTTCGGCTCCAGCGGACGCTGGGGCGTATTCGGGCGCTGGCGATCTGGCCAGGCCGGGTCGATCCAGACCGGGGCCTCGGACGGCGCCAAAGGCGGGTGCCCCAGGATGGCATCGGCGGCTTTTTCAGCGACCATGATGGTGGGGGCATTGATGTTGCCATAGGGGATGGACGGGAAAACGGAGGCGTCGACAATGCGCAGGCCCTCAAAGCCGATCAGGCGACAGGCCGTATCGACGACACTGTCCGGTGATCCGGACGGTCCCATCCGGCAGGTCCCGCAACCGAAGCCCACCACGCTCAGCGGGGCTTGACCCCGGGCATGGGTGGGAGCCTTGAGCACCACCCGGGTGAGCGGGTCGTTCTCCACCGCCTTGAGGGTGTCGATCCAGCGGTAGACCAGGCGATCGTGGGCCTCGCGGTTGTTGGCGATGTAGTTGATCCGGATCTGGTCGTTGTTCAGCCAGACCTTGTTGTGGGGGTCCGGCGCCACTTCCGTCATCGCCCACCAGGCGACCGATCGGGACGCCAGCCGTTCCAGGCCGAAATCGGGAATCAGTTGGGTGACGAGGGACAGCACCGGTGGTGATTCCGCGAACAGGGCGTCCTGCAGCACGCCGCCAGCGGCCTGAATGTGCCCGAGCGGAAAACTGACGTTCTTGTCACCCCAGTAGTAATCGTTGACTCCCAGGGAGCGGCCGTAGCGACCGCTGTTGCGCTCAGCGGCCAGCTGCAGGATCGAGGTGAGCTGCAGGTTCATCAGATTGCGGCCCACCTGGTCGGACCCGTTGCTGATGCCCCGGGGGTGGCGGGCATTGACCGAGCGCAACAGGATCGCCGGTGTGTTCACCGCTCCGGCTGCCATCACCACGACATCGGCGCTGAACAGCCAGGCATCCCCTTGAATCTCGGCTTCAACCCCTCGGACTTCGTTCCCGCTCGGGTTCACATGCAGGCGCAGCACCCTGGCGTTGTCCCGGATGGTGAGGTGGTTCGAATCACCAGCCTGCAGCCCGAACAACTGGGCATCGCCGCTGGGATCGTCGCGATCCTCCGACCAGCTGATCGGTAGGTCATAGGGGGAACAACCCTGCCGCTTCAGGGCCCCACGCAAGGGTTCGAAAAAGCTTTCGACCGGTTTCGGAGGACTGCTGAAATCAGCCTCACGCTGTGGCTCCGTCGGGTCCGTACCGGCCAGACCGTGCACGCGATAGAGCTGTTCAGCCTTGTCGTAAAACGGCGCCAGCTCGGCGTAGTCGAAGGGCCAGGCCGGCGAGATGCCCTCCTGCAGCGCAACCTCTTTGAAATCCCGTTCGCGCATGCGTTCGAGCACGGCACCCCAGATCTTGGTGTTGCCGCCTCGGGCGTAGGTGGTCTGTGGGGGGAAGGGGTCGCCGTCGGGCCCGAACCAACGTTCATTTTTCGGGTGGTAGCGGTCTTTGCGGAACAGATCCACATCCGCGACGTTTTGATCGTCGAGGGCCATGGCTCCTCCACGTTCAAGCACGAGCACCGATTTGCCGTGTCGGCTCAGCGCACCCGCGAGCGTCCCTCCCCCGGCACCGCTGCCGATGACGATGACGTCGTAGTGGTGGTCGTCGATGATCATCGCTCAAGCACCGATCAGACGCAGGTTGTCCTCTCAAAAGCTAGGTAGATCTTCCGGATTTGAACGCTTCTCTCACGACAGGCCATCACTCCCACGGTGTCGTCTGACCCGTGTCTCCCGCACTGCTCTTTCGGATGGGGGCTTGGCGAACATGCACCGCACTTCAAAGCAAAAATTGGGAGTTTTCTAATCAATACAGTCAAAGCTTGTTTTGATTCAAGTTGAAGCCTTCCAGGCGACGTTGCTGGGTAGTTGATCTGGAACAACCTGAACTGCGACAAGCACAAAAGTTTGCTTCTCTTCGGCAGATGCATTCCTGTTTGTAATTGGTACTCCATTGTCCC
>CAJXMY010000230.1 GCA_913056435.1 uncultured Hyphomonadaceae bacterium
GGACAGATCGGCCTGACCAATCCTCACAATGGCAAGACCGAAGCCCGGCTCGGGCGCGGGCTGACGCTGGGGGTCGATGCGGTGATATCCGGGGGCGAGCATCCGCTCAACGCCGTGGCGCTGGAACCAACGGAAGTTGTGGCGCTGTCCGATGCTGCGATTGAAGCGCTGTCGGACCAGACGGCTGCGGACGCAACCCCGGGAGGCGGTCTCGCGCTGGGGCAGGGTATTCAGAGATCGTCGACCCATGTCGCCCTCTCTTCGACCAGCCGGGATCTGGGCGGGGCCTGCATCACGACCGATTTTCTGGCGCCCGCAGGGGGCGTTGTCCGGGTCAAGCACTACCCTGAGCGGGGGCAAACCTACGCACTGATCAAAGGGGCCGACGTTGCCGGCGCACGGGTGATTGCGGCGCCGGCGGGCGACCGGCTGCTTACGCTCGACCCCGACACGGGTGAGGTCCGGGGGCTGTCTGCGCCCTCGGATTGGACCGATCTGCCCCGAGCCATTGATCTGCTGTTGCAGCGCCAGCAGCTCAGTGCCATCCAGCAGGAGGCCTTCGCGCAGCATGGACGACTGCTGGTGGGCGATCATGCCGACGGTGAGGGCAGCTTGAGCGGCACGGTCTGTTCGTGCCGAGCGGTGACTGCGATCCAGCTGCAGGACATGGCAGCGGAGGGCGCATCGGTCGAAGACATGATCGCGCGCACCGGCGCAGGAACGGTCTGCGGGGGGTGCAGGGCACCTATACCTTCGCCCTCCGAAGGCAGAGGTCTCAGGTTCGAATCCTGATGGGTGCGCCAGTCTTCCTCTCCCATGCCTGGAAACTCCGGTGCCGGCCGGCGCGCGAACGCGCCCCATCGCGCCCGGCGAAGAGCTGCAGCATGGCGCGCGCAGGCGGGAGGATCAGAGCCTCTGACCAGGCGGGGATCCCAAGGAGATCGGGGGATGATTTTCTGGTTGCTAAAGCGATCATCTTGTCGTTTAGGCGAAAGGGCGTCCTGCTCGCGTGAGGAGGTTTCTTCCTCTTGTCGTGGCGTCCGGAGAGCGGCCGGCGCGTTCTATTCATGGAGAATCCGCATGATGACTGTGCGGTGTTATCTCGCGCCCTCGGCTATAGAGGGCTTGGGGGTCTTTGCGACCCAGACGATTGCACAGGGGGAGGTCATCTGGAAATTTGATCCGGTGTTCGATCATATTTTCCCTGTCAGCTACATTCTGGATCAGCCCGATCATGTGAAGGAGTTCCTTGAACGCTACACTTATGTTCACCCAACTGACCCGGAATTGATGGTCCTGGACTCCGATGAGGGGCGGTTCATGAACCATTCGGACCAGCCCAATACGGATTTTACCAACCCCGAAGTCGGCATTGCCCTGCGCGACGTTCTCGCGGGGGAAGAGCTCACTTGCGACTACAGTCACTTCACGATTGGCGCTCTGGTTCATCAGCCGCCGAGGCATAAGGCCTCGCTGGGCGCGATCGAGGACTGACCCGGTCAGCCTATCTCCGCACCGGGGCTTTGACCCCCGGGGCGGGGCAGGTGCGTTTGGGGCGAGGTCGGTTCGCGGCCCACCGGCGGCCGCGGCACTGCAAGCGGCCGGTCTGCGGACCGACCGGGGCTCGATGATCCGGCCTCAGAGTTCGCCGGCGGCCGCGCCCATGAAGACGCCCAGAATGGCAAAAGGCAACAGGACGATTCCCCCGGCAATCGCGAGCGTCGTTTTGGCGCCGTCTATGGTTTCGAGTTCAATCGTCTCAATCTCCTCGATCCGGAGGGTGACACCTGTGCCATAGGACGGACCGGGTCGGTCCGGGGGAGAAAGCTGGGTGCCGACCAGCTCATCCTGCGTGATCCGGACGACTTTGAGATAATAGGCATCCCCATTGGTCATCACGACCTTGGCCTTGTCACCCTCTGACAGGAGTGTGGAGAGCTCGACTTCCTGATAGCCCTCCAGACGGTTGAATGACGTGCATGCGGCCAGACATAAGATCGGGATGAGAAGCCAGGTGAACAATTTCATAGCGGCCTCCGCAATAAACGGGCTCAACGTTTAAGTTCCGGCAAGTAAAGCATACTTTCCCCATCCGGTCATGCCCTGGCCCGACGCCACGGGACGGATCGGTGTCGATCTGGCGCCATGTCGGTGCCTGTTCAGGTGGCGGGATGGGCTTTGAGCCAGCCACAGAGCGCCTCCAGAGACGGGGGCATGGCGATGACTCCAGCGTGACGGCGTTCGAATCATCGCTGAGCTCAGCATTGAATCAAAGACCACGCGATCCGAATTCACTGTTTCATGCGGCCCTGGTTTCAGTGAATTCCGAACCAGGCTAGCGCCGCTACGCCACCCATCAATATCGCACCCGGCATTTTCATCAGCGCTCTATTTGCAAGTCCGAGCGCAAGAAATAACAGCGCGCCAAGGGCATTTATCCCAATTATTGGATAAGCCGCGACGGCCGTATCTGGATGATAGGCGATGTAAAACAGGGTGACCGCACAGACAAAAAGGTGAATGGAATGAAATTGCCAGGAGAAAAGGCTTAACGTTTTTCCCAAGGGCTCCAAATCGCTTTTCGCAATATTTGCTGAGTAAATTTTCCCTCCTATCACCCCATGGAACACCATTCCCAGGAGAGCGAGCGCCCCGCCCAAAACTAAAAACCAATATGCCACTTGCGCTTCTCCCTTATTTTTCCCTCGCGATACAAACTCCCAGACCTGCGGTGGCCGCATCAGCTCCTCAGTTCACATGTTGCTGTGCGAGGCCTTGAAGGCCTTATCGAAGAGTGGTCGATCCTGAACCACTGTTTTTGTATTACTCTACCGTCACCGACTTGGCGAGGTTGCGGGGCTGATCGACATCTGTGCCTTTTTCCACCGCCGTGTGATAGGCGATCAGCTGGACCGGCAGAGCATACAGGATCGGGGCAATGAAGGGGTCACAGGACGGGACCTCAATCGTGTGGGCCGGGGACGTGCCCGCCTTGTCGATTCCGGACCGGTCAGACACGAGCAGGACTTTCCCGCCCCGGGCGGCGACTTCCTCGAGATTTGAAAGCGACTTCTCGAAAAGCGTGTCATCGGGCGCCACAAACACGACGGGCGTCGCCTCATCGATCAGGGCAATCGGTCCATGTTTCAGCTCGCCGGAGGCATAGCCCTCCGCGTGTATATAGCTGATTTCCTTGAGCTTCAGGGCCCCTTCCATGGCGATGGGATAATACAGGCCGCGGCCAAGATAGATCACGTCGCGGGCGCGTGACAGGTCACGGGCCAGGGCGGCGACCGTGTCATCAAGGGCGAGCGTGTCAGCATAAAGGCGCGGCACCGAGCTCAGGGCCGCGGTCAGCGCCTGTTCCCGATCCCGGTCGATCCGGCCACGCGCCCGTCCTGCCGCGATGGCGCAGGCGGCCAGAGCGCAGAGCTGGGCGGTGAAGGCCTTGGTTGAGGCCACACCGATTTCCGGGCCTGCCAGAGTGGGCAGAACCAGGTCGACTTCGCGGGCGATCGAGGAGGTGGCGACATTGACCACGGCAGCTGTTTTCAGCCCGGCATCGCGACAGTAGCGCAGCGCGGCCAGCGTGTCGGCGGTTTCGCCCGACTGGCTGATGAACAGGGCCAGGCCGCCCCCGCTGGGCAGGGCCGGGTCCCGGTAGCGAAATTCGGAG
>CAJXMY010000231.1 GCA_913056435.1 uncultured Hyphomonadaceae bacterium
AAAATACTTGCCGGGGATTCGGGCGGGTCGAGAGTTCTGGAGCCAGGGTTATTCCGAGCCGGGTGCTGGATCGGATTTAGCCGCAATCCGGACCCGAGCTGAGCTCGATGAGACAACAGGCCAGTGGCGGATCAACGGTCAGAAGGTCTGGACCTCACTCGCGCATGAGTCGGATTTTGTCTTTGTTCTGGCACGAGTCGACAAGGACAGTCAGCGTCATCACGGACTGGGTTTTTTCCTGGTGGCTCTTGATCAACCCGGCGTCACCATTCGTCCGATCAATCAGTTAACCGGAACCGCCGAGTTCAATGAGGTGTATTTCGACGACGCCGTTTGCGGTACCGACGATATGGTCGGCGCGCCCGGTGAGGGCTGGAAAGTCGCGATCGTGACGCTCATGAATGAGCGCCTTGCTGTGGGGGGATCTCCAGGGCCTGATTGGTCTGAAATTATGGATTATGCGAAACAGGCCGGGACCATCAAGGATGGAGCATTTCGAGAAAATCTCGCCGATTGGTATGTCGCAGCTCAAGGGTATAAACTAACCAAGCTGAGAACTCAGACGGCGTTGTCGCGTGGGCAAACACCCGGCCCTGAAAATTCGATTGGAAAAATCATAACAGCGAACCAGCTTCAGGACATCTGTAATTCGGCGATCGAAATGCAGGATCATTATGGCCTGATGACGGACACGGAGACGATGCCGGCGGACGCTCTGTTCCAACAGAGTTTCATGTGGGCTCCTGGTCTTCGGATTGCCGGTGGAACTGACGAAATCCTCAAGAACATCATTGCTGAACGCGTTCTGGGCCTGCCTCAGGATGTTCGGGTCGATAAAAGCGTGCCTTTCGACGAATTAAAGCAGGGGTGAGGTCCGGGTTGCAGCTTGACTGAGTTTCGGTTTTTCGAAACGGGAGGCGTTCGTTTGCGAGCGGCTGTGGCAGGGCCCGTAGAGGGACCTGCCGTGCTGCTTGTTCATGGGTTCCCGGAAAGCTGGTATTCTTGGCGACACCAAATCAAATCACTTGCGGAGCACGGCTTCAGAGTGGTGGCACCGGACGTGCGTGGCTATGGCGGCTCTGACAAACCGGTCCATACGACTGCTTATGACATGCAAACCCTCACCGCGGACATGGCCAGTCTTGCTCGGCAAGCCAGTGAGCAGCCCTGTGTGATCATAGGGCACGATTGGGGGGCGCCGATCGCATGGAATTCCGCCTTAGTCTATCCAGAACAGTTCCGTGCCGTTGCGGGTCTGTCGGTTCCCTATACTCCGCCGGGGAAACATTCTGCATTGGTTCTCTATGACAAGGTTTTCACGCAGAGAGGACGATTTTTTTATCAGGTCTATTTCCAGGACGAAGGTGTAGCGGAAGCGGAATTAGAGGCGGATCCTGCTGCGACCATAAGACAATTTTACTATGCGATTTCTGGTGACGCTCCGGAGGGCACCTGGCCTTTGGACAAGAAGCATGGGGACGCTTTTTTACACCGTCTTGTCGAACCGGACATGCCTTTGCCATGGCTGTCCGATGAAGACGTTAGTTACTATGCCGCGCAGTTCGAGCATTCCGGTTTTCGCGGACCTCTCAGTCGTTACCGAAACCATGAACGCGATCATGCTTTCCTGACGTCGCTGGATGAAAGCCGGATCCATCAGCCCAGTCTTTTTATTGGCGGGACGAGGGACCTGGTTCTGAAAATGTTTTCCGGTGACCCTGTGGAGTTGATGCGCAATTCCTTAACGGATTTGCGGGGTGCGCATCTTCTGCAGGGATGTGGGCACTGGACCCAGCAGGAACGCCCAGACGAGGTGAACCGAATCTTGCTGGATTGGCTTCAGGACCTCTAACCCTCTACCAGATCCCTCAGTTCCTGTGCGACACTGGTCAACGTCTCGCGGATCGACCGCAAGCCACCGCCGCGGCCCTTATGGATCAAAAGCTGCTGCCACGGAGAACTGTCGGGCTCAGGGCTTCGGACATTGAGGTGGGCCGACTTCGGCAGCGCGTGGGTCATGAGGGTTTGTGAAAGCTTGAAGCCGGCCGCTTTGTCAAAAGCGCCGTTTCGGGCATCGGCTTCGAAGTCTGATTGTTCCGACCGACTGACGGCGTTGAACAGGACTGATAAATCTGGTCGCACAGCCGCGGAAACCTGATCGGTGATCACCTGGTGCAGTAGCCTGACTCCTCTCAGGGAATACATGTCTGTGTGCATCGGCACAAGCACGCGGTCAGCTGCTTCCAAGGCACATCGGGTCAGAAAAGTTGCGTTTGGATTGGTGTCGAAGACGATGAGGTCATAATTGCTTCGATAAAAGTCAATCATTCTGCGGAAATTAGCACCCACAGCCGCGAGAGACTCTGGATTGGGTGCGAAGGCGTATTTGGAAATTTCGAATTGTCCGGAAATAAGGTCCAGTCGCCCAGCCGGCCCGCCGGAGGTTAATAGGCTGTGGCAAATCTGCTCCTGATTGGCAGGTGGAAATGGGTCTACACGGATGCGAGACCAGTTTTCCGCCGGAGAGGAAAGATCCTTTGCATGCAGTTGGGATCTCTCGAACAGAGATATCACCGAGCGGTCCTGTTCTGAAAAGGCATCCGCGACGTTCATGCTAAAAAAAGTTTGGGTCAGATTATATTGCGGATCGAGATCTACCAGCAGGGTTCGTCCCCCCAAAGCCGCTTGCCATGCGCCAAAAACCTGAGCGCTCACAGTCGTTTTGCCGACGCCTCCTTTAAGATTCATAACTGCGATCACAGGGCAGCGTTTCTGGTATCGCTGTCGAACCTGTCCGACGAGGCGTGTCAGGGCGCCCTCCTCGTCAATCCCATCTGTAAGCTTGTCGGCCAAAGCGGATTTGAAGAGCTTCGACAGCCGGCCATTGTCCACGCGAACTGGAAATAAGGTGAGATTTCGATCAATAGCCCTCTGCAGCTGGGCCTTGACGGCTTTGGACCCCATTGATGATGCAGACACCAAGACGACCATGCCGAAGGCATCGTCTATTGCATCTAAAACTACAGGCGAACTCGCATCCGCGTCAGAGTTTTTCGGGCTGTACCATGTGGGAACGGACGCTTGCCGAAGGGTTTCATGGACCCGAAGGAGGGCGTCAAGATCATCAGGACCGTAGGCAATAAAAAGATGTGACATTGGATTGGGAGGATTAACCAGCGTTTATGAGTTCCTGCGCTAAACTGATTGGGCGGGTCCGGCTACTCCAAAAGGACACGAAATGCGCCCCGAACTTGAGTTATTGGCGCTGATCGTGTCATACCGGCGCCTCACAGGGAGATAGATATGACTTGGACGCCCAGCAGCTGGCGGAAACGGCCTGCGAAGCATATTCCGGAAGATTATCCCAACGCTGCCGCCTTGAACGAGGTTGAAAGGCAGATTTCGGAGTTTCCGCCGCTTGTCTTTGCAGGCGAGGTTCGCAAACTGAAGGCAGATTTGGCTCGTGTGGCCGCTGGCGAGGCCTTCCTGCTCCAAGGCGGCGACTGCGCTGAAAGGTTCAAGGAGTTCAGCGCCGACAACATTCGCGACACGTTGCGCGTGATGTTACAGATGGCGGTGGTTCTGACATTTGCGGCATCCAAACCGGTCGTCAAAGTCGGGCGACTGGCCGGGCAGTTTGGTAAACCCCGGTCCTCGCCGATTGAAACAATCGG